>JAUNHO010000030.1 GCA_030523905.1 Bergeyella zoohelcum | reverse complement strand
AAATGAAGCCTAGTGGCGGGATTTGCCTTATAGTTTAGTGTCTTTATTCTTCCTTTATTGGGTTATCTTATCGCTCTTGCCATTCCACTACGGCTCTTACGAAGGCTTCGGCGTTTTCTACTGGGATATTTGGTAGAATGCCGTGACCAAGATTCACAATGTACTGGTCTTTTCCGAAACGAGTTATCATATCATTGACCATTTCCCTAATCACCGATGGAGACGAATGCAGTCTGGCAGGGTCAAAATTGCCTTGTAAAGTTTTCCCTTTCGTTAATTGGCGAGCGAACTCTGGCGTAATGGTCCAGTCGACACCGAGTGCAGCGGCTTTGGATTTTGACATTTCTTCCAAGGCAAACCAACAGCCCTTTCCGAATACCACGACTTGGGTAGTTTCGCTCAGTGCCTCCACGATTTGATTAATGTACTTCCACGAGAACTCCTGATAGTCGGCAGGAGAGAGCATACCGCCCCAAGAGTCAAATATCTGTACTGCGGACACGCCACGCTCTACCTTTCGTTTGAGGTAGGCAATGGTAGTATCGGTTATCTTTTGGAGTAAAAGGTGAGCGGCCTCTGGCATTTGGAAACAGAAGGATTTTGCAATGTCAAACGCTTTACTTCCTTTGCCCTCTACGCAATAACAGAGGATAGTCCAAGGCGACCCCGCAAAGCCAATTAGCGGAATTTCATTATTGAGTTGCTCCAAAGTGAGGTCTATGGCATCAAAAACATAGCCCAGCGTATGATTGACATCAGGTGTCTCTATGCTCTGAACCTGCTCTATCGTTCGGATAGGCGTATCGAGCCAAGGGCCTACGGATTCTTTCATTTTGAAATCAATGCCCATAGCTTGTGGGACGACTAATATGTCGGAAAAGAGAATCGCCGCGTCCAAAGGAAACCTTTTGATGGGTTGAATGGTAATTTCTGCCGCCAGCTCTGGGGTTTGGCAACGCGTGAAGAAGTCGTATTTGTCTCGTAGAGCTATGAACTCTGGTAGGTATCTTCCTGCCTGTCTCATCATCCAAACGGGAGGTCTTTCTACGCTTTCACCGCGTAATGCTTTTAGGTATAAATCATTTTTTATCATAAATTTTTATTTGTTTTTATAATATTTAGTAAATCATCCAATGAATTTTCCGAACTCGTGAAAATGGGTTGATTAGTATAGCGTTTTAGTTCGGCTGTGGTGGTTTCGCCTATGGAGAAAATCATTTTATCTTGTAGCGAATTATTTTCCATAAAACTTCTCACTCCGCTGGGGCTAAAAAAAACAATCGCCGATACATCTTCTGATATTACAGGATTCAAAAGTTCGGTTTTATAGACTGGGATTTTTTCATACTTGATATTCTGTAGCTCCAAACCTTCATTAATAACATCAAGGACTAAATCACTACAAAAATGTAAAAAACATTCATTTTCAGAATATTTAATAATAAAATTGACTAAATCCGAAGCATTTTTCTCCGTTCGGAAAACCTTAATTCCTTTTTCTCTTTCTAAAAAAAACTTCGTTTTTTCGCCTACACAATAGATTTTATTAGATGAATTTTCATTGAGTTGAAAGCCATTTTGAAAGAAAAACTTTGCTCCTTTCACACTGGTGAAAATAATGGATTTTTGCTCCAAATCAAACGGCTCTACCTCTACGGCTTTCGTCTCTATCACCTCTACAAAACAACAAGAAAACTCATCTCCTAATATATTGGAAACAAGTTTCTTATCTATTTCGGTTTTGGTGAAAAGAATTTTCATTTCTATATCTGTGCTTTGATTTCTGCCATTAATTTTTTTCCACCATTGGCAAGTACTTTTTCCGCGAAATCTCTTCCGAAATCCTTATCATTTTCATAAGAAAACACCTCGTCTATTTCTATACATTCTTTTCCGTCCAGCGAGCAGATTCTCCCTACAAATCGGTATTCTGTGGTATTAATAGGGCTTACCAATGCTCCTATCGGTGCCGTACAACCGCCTTCCATTATCTGTAAAAATCGTCTTTCTATCTCCACACAAATTTGGGTTTCTCTGTGGTTGATTTGCTTCAAAACGGATTTTATTTCCTCATTATCCGCCTTCCCTGCAACGGTAACCACGCCCTGAGATGGAGCCGAAACCATCATTGGAAGTTCTTCGGTAGTGATATTTAGCTGTAACCTTTCTAGCCCAGCTTTGGAGAACATCGTGGCATCTGCTATGCCTTCTTCCAACTTGTTGAGCCTTGTCTGCACATTTCCTCTAATGTCCGAAAATTCCGTATTTGGGAAGTTTTTCAGCCAAAACGCTCGTCTTCGTAGGCTACTAGTGGCGATTTTCAAATCCTTCAAGGCTTTATCCTTGGCTTTGGAACTTCTTACCAATACATCTTGCGGAAAATCTCTTTCTAGATAAGCGATAAGTTCTATATTTTCAGGTAGTTGAGTAGGAACATCTTTCAGGGAATGTACAGCAATATCTATCTCATCATTGAGCAAAGCAATATCTAAATCTCTTGTGAAAACGCCTGTAATCCCCATTGCATAAAGTGGCTGATTGAGCTGCTTATCCCCCGAAGAAACTATCGGAATAACCTCCGTAGTGTAGCCTAGATTTTGTATTTTTTTTGCCACTTCTTCCGCCTGCCAAAGAGCAAGAGGCGATTTTCTTGTTCCTATTCTAATGCTTTTCATTAAATTCTTTATTCGGTTGTTCTACTAATATTTCGTGCATCAATTTGCTGATTTCATCGGCCTTGCTTGGGTTTTCTATGATGTATTTCGCAAAACGATTGGTGATTTTCTGTATCAATTTATCCGAAAGTTCCATATCATCTATCTTGATGTAGCGGTGCTTTTTGTAGATATTGTGCATTTCATTGCTTTCCATATGCTTCAAAGCTGCTTTGAAATGATGAATATTAGGAGCGAATTTCCTGCGTTTTTCCCACTTTTTGAAGTCATTTAGCATCATTTTTATAATCGCCTCCGCCTTTGGGATTTCCTTTTTGCGTTGCTCCATCGTAGCCTTGATGTGTTGCGAAAGCATATCCACATCTACCAACTCCACACCTGCCAATTCGCCTACTTTTTTATCCACATTATTCGGAATGGAAAGGTCTATTACCAGCATCGGTCGCCCAGTGGTAAAGTGTTTTTCATTAACAATAGGTTGGGAAGCCCCAGTGGCAACGATGAGAATATCGGTCTGATTCAGTTCTTGCTGAAAATCCTCAAACTGAATGTATTGTATCTGATGTTTTTCTGCTATTTTCTCTGCGACTTCGGTAGTTCGGTTAGCGATTTTAACTTTCGGATTATCAATATGTTTCAATAGATTCTCGATGGTATTCTGCCCTATTTCCCCTACGCCAAGCAAAAGAATATTTTTATCCGAAAAATGCGTTTGAGAATTGAGAATATAATGCACCGCGGCATAAGACACCGAAGCCGCACCATTGGAAATCCCCGTTTCGGTCTTTATTTTTTTAGAAATCTGAATGGCGAGATTAATCGCTCTTTCCAAATATGGGTTGGATTTTTTCTTCTCTCTCTTGAAACGCGTATAAGCATTTTTAATCTGCCCAATAATCTCAAAATCTCCTAAAATCTGGCTTTCCAAACCACCTGCCACACGGAAGAGGTGTGTGAGTGCGTCCTCTCTTTCTAGGATATTGGCATAGTTCATAAAGTCCTGTAAGCCCACGCCTACGGTTTTGCAAAATTCCTCCGCCACCAAGATATAGTTGGGCGTTGTGGTATAGATTTCCGTCCTGTTGCAGGTAGAAACCACGAAAGCATCACCGAGATTTTCGGTATGAATCCTATTGACAAAACTCTTGATATGCTCATCAAAAAACGAGAATTTCCCACGCGTCTCCGCATCGGCTTTTTCGTAACTTACGCTAAGCACGGCAAAATTAGAAGTCTGATGTATGTTTGAACTTACTGGCATAAAGATGTGCAAAAATAATATATTTTAATTAATTCTTATATGATGCACATCATAGACTTTGTCTATTTTTATTTTTTTGTATTTGATGAGGCTTTACCTTTTCAAATTCAAAACGAAAAAGCATTACCGAAAAATTTCAATAATGCTTTTATTCTCATTTTTATTTTACTTTTATATCACAAATTTATCGCTAATGGACTGGAAGGTATGTACGCTCTTCATCACATCGGCAAATAAATCTGCACAAGACAATACTTTTATTTTGGAAGACAAGCCTTCTTTCACAGGGATAGAGTCGGTTACAATCACCTCTACCAAGCTTGAATTTTCTATATTCTCATACGCCTTGCCCGAAAGTACAGGGTGCGTAGCCATTGCTCTCACAGATTTAGCTCCGTTTTTCAGTAATATATCCGCTGCTTTGCAGAGTGTCCCTGCGGTGTCTATCATATCATCTATTAAGATAACATTTCTATCTTTCACATCACCGATGAGGAACATCTCCTCCACCACATTGGCTTTTTTTCTTTCTTTATAGGCAATCACCACCTCTGCACCTAGATGACTAGCGTAATTTTTGGCTCTTTTTGCCCCACCCATATCTGGCGATGCAATGGTAAGATTATCCAAATTGAGCGACTTGATATAATCCACAAAGATAGTAGAAGCATAGAGATGATCCACTGGAATCTCGAAGAAGCCCTGAATTTGGTCTGCGTGTAAATCCATCGTCATAATCCTCGTTGCCCCAGCCGCCGTAAGGAGATTAGCCACTAGTTTTGCCCCTATTGGTGCTCTTGGGCGGTCTTTTCTATCCTGTCTTGCTAGACCATAATAAGGAATTACCACTGTAATGCTCTTCGCCGATGCTCTTTTTGCAGCATCTATCATCAGGAGCATCTCCATAAGATTGTCTGCTGGTGGAAATGTAGAGCCAATGAGGAAGACACGCCCCCCTCTTACCGTTTGGTCTAAAACAGGTTCAAACTCACCATCGCTAAATGCTTGAAAATTAATTTTCCCTAAATCTTGCCCATAGGATTGAGCAATTTTTTCTGCTAAATCTTTACTCGTTCTGGTAGAGAATAGATAACTAAGTTGTTCAGCCATTTTATTTGAAATAATTTTGATGGCAAATTTAGTAATTTTTTGAAAACGAAGTCTGATAAATTAATATAAAAAAACTATTTCAACTAAAAAAACTATCTTTGCACCCAAATTACAACAAATCAATGACAAAAACAGGACGAATAGAGCTGATGGCACCCGCAGGGGATTTTACCTCCCTACAAGCGGCGTTGGATAATGGGGCAGATTCCGTGTATTTCGGTGTGGAGCAACTCAATATGAGAGCGAGAGCCTCTATGAATTTTACCATAGATGACCTCCCTGAAATTTCCAGACGATGCCAAGAAAAAGGCGTGAGAACCTACCTTACGCTCAATACCATTATCTATGACCACGATTTGTCCATCATCAAAACCCTTTTGGATAAAGCCAAAGCTGCCGACCTTACCGCCGTTATCGCAATGGATCAGGCGGTGATTGCCTATGCCCGACAAATCGGTATGGAGGTGCATATCTCTACGCAAATCAACATCACCAATATAGAAACCGTGAAGTTCTACGCTATGTTTGCCGATACAATGGTGATGAGCCGCGAGCTGAGCGTAAGCCAAGTAAAGAAAATCTGCACCCAAATAGAAAAGGAGCAAATAAAAGGTCCTTCTGGGAATTTGGTAGAAATAGAAATTTTCGGTCACGGAGCCTTGTGTATGGCGGTTTCTGGGAAATGTTATCTGAGTTTGCATTCGCACAATTCATCGGCAAACCGAGGGGCGTGTAAGCAAAATTGTAGAAAAAAATACACCGTAATAGACCAAGAATCTGGCTTTGAAATAGAGCTGGATAATGAATATATGATGTCGCCAAAGGACCTTTGCACCATCAATTTCCTTGACCAAATTGTAGATGCAGGGGTGAAAGTCCTAAAACTAGAAGGGCGAGGCAGAGCCCCTGAATATGTGGCCACCGTGGTGAAATGCTACCGCGAGGCGATTGACTCCATTGCCGAAGGCACTTACTCCCAAGAAAAAGTAGCCGACTGGATGAACCGACTAGAAACGGTTTATAACAGAGGTTTTTGGAGTGGCTATTACCTCGGGGAGAATCTCGGTGAGTGGTCGCCAAACCCAGGTTCTAACGCCACACAAAAGAAAGTCTATATCGGTAAAGGGCGACATTTCTACCCAAAATCCAATATTGCGGAATTCTTAATTGAAGCCTATGACCTTACCGTGGGCGACAAGGTCTTGATACAAGGACCTACCACAGGTTCGCAGGAAATGGAAATTACCGAGATGATGGTAGATGGCAAAGGTATGCAGGACAAAGCCACCAAGGCAGATGTCATCACCTTCAAAACAGAATTTCGTGTGAGACCAAGCGATAAACTCTACAAAATAGTACCGAATAATTAGAAAAGTTCAAAATAACTTAAGGGAATTATTTCTTGATTAATTTACAGAGATAAAATTTGTATCTTTATCTGTAATATTGGTTACACTTAATCTACTATTTTACATTTTTTTATATACAAAGAAAATGTATGTTTATATATACCTCAAAATTCCGCCTCCAAAACATAATCTCGAATGAAAAATATACTTATTATTCATTGATTATTAATAATTACAAAGATATTTATTATATTATCTTGAAGCAAAAATAATTATCTTTGTGGTTCATTAATTAAAATATCTAAAATAAAAATGAAAGGGATTCTGAAAATTTATCACCCTGATGAAACTTTGAAGTATAGCATCAAAAGTACTTATTGTAAGGCTCTTTACGCCAATGACCAGTATACCTTGGAGCTGGAAATCATCACCAATGATGAACTAGATAATGTGGAAGACGACTCTCTGCAATATCATTTTCCGCAACTGGCACTGAGCATTTCGGATTTCCCTATCACTTCTTCCGAAATCGCTGGGCAATCATTACAAATCAATGATAATGAGGAAAATATCTACACCGATGTGAATCTCTTTTCTGATGATGAAGCCTATCTTTATGACAATGAATTGACTTTTTCTGAAAACACAAACGGCGATTTGGAACTCGTATGGAAAGGGCAAATAGATGATTTTTATACTAATAACGATGAGCCTATTGCCTTCAAACTGAAATGCCATTTCAAGGAAAACGAAACAATAGAAACGGAGGATTAATATAATATTCCAGCAAAAAAAGCGTTGTATTTTTATTGATTAGAATATGAAAGAAACAGCACAAATAACGACCAACAACACCGCCCAAGAGGTGCAGGTGTTTTCTCTTTGGGAGATTCTTACTAGCGGTGGCATCGTGAGTAATGTCATTATGCTACTTATTTTTCTGCTCGGCTTATTGGCCATTTTTATCTTTTTTGAAAGGTATTTCTTCCTAAAAAGAGCAGGTAAAGAAACCCCGAATTTCCTAGACAACATCAAGGATTTTGTACAAGAAGGCAAGATAGAAACCGCCGTAGATTACTGCAAAACCATAGATTCGCCAGAGGCAAGAATGATAGAAAAAGGACTTGCGCGTGTAGGGCGACCGATTTCTGATATTTCCAATGCGATGCAAAACCAAGGGCAACTGGAAGTTTCCAAACTAGAAAAAAATCTCAACATTCTAGCATCTGCATCTGGTGCTGCCCCAATGCTGGGCTTCCTAGGTACGGTTGTGGGAATGATAATGGCATTTTTTGAGATTTCTAATGTAACGGGTGCCGTAAGCCCAAAACTCCTCGCCTCGGGGATTTATACCGCAATGGCAACCACAGCCGCTGGGCTTTTCGTGGGGATTCCTGCCTATTTTTTCTACAATTTTTTAGTCACGAAAGTAGATCGTTTAGTCCTAAAAATCCAAACCCATACGAATGAATTTTTAGACGCTCTGAATAAACCGATTTAATTTTGAGAAAATCATCATTTATCGTTTATTATTAAGGCTAATTGCCATTTATCATTATTAATTTTACAAAAAAAATGGAATTAAAGCGTAGAAACCGCGTAAGTGCGGAATTTAGTATGGCATCTATGACGGATATTATCTTCCTTCTGCTCATATTTTTTATGATTACCAGCTCTGCCATCACTCAAAGTGCCATAGAAGTAAAACTCCCCGAAGCCTCTGAAACACAAGAGGCTAGGCAAGACCCTACGGCAGTAACGATAGATAAGGACGGCAAGTATTTCGTAGGGGACAAGGAAATCCCCAAAGACCAACTAGAACAGCATCTAGTGGAAGCCCTAAAAGACCAAGAACATCCATCTTTTACCATAAGAGCCGATGAAAACACAAAACACAAAGCCGTAGTTTTTGCTATGGAAATCGCTGAAAAACATCAGTTTAATATCGCTATTGCAACCACACCTACCGAATAATGAACTACATAGTAGAACAGAAAAAAAATGAACGAAACGACCAAATAAAGAGTGGTATCATTACCATTCTCGTTGCCTTGTTGGTACTTTTGGCATTGTATTTTTATCATTTTACACGCATTATTCCCAAAACCGAGGAAACGATTTCCACAATGCTCATCAATTTTGGAGAACAACAAAAAGGCGACCAAACCGAAGAGCCAAAAACACAAGAGCCTAGTACTACCACAGCCGTAGAGCCTACGCCCATTAGCGAACCCACTCCGCCTGTTGTAGCTCCTCAACCAGAGAAACAGCCAGAACCTGTAAAAGAAAAAACAATCACTGGGAATAACAAAAAAGCACCTGCTCCGAAAGTAGAAAAGACGGAAAAAGTGGAGAAAGTTGAAAAAACGGCAAAAAAAGAAAAAACCGAGAATAAAAAC
>JAUNHO010000029.1:2255-8894 GCA_030523905.1 Bergeyella zoohelcum | reverse complement strand
ATAATAATCAAACTTCTCTCGTTGCGTTTTATAGGTTTCCAAGATAAGGTTCAGCAGTTCGGTTTTTGCGTGACCATAGCCGAAGTTTCCTGCTAAATATTTTGCTCTCAATTCTTCGGTTTGTGTTTCATTTGCGATGAGAGAATAAATAGCGAAAACTCTACAAGTATCTGGATTTTTAGGGTCTTCCAAAGGCGTAGAATCGGTTTCTATGGACATTATCTGCTTTTTCAGTTGTTTTTCTGGTAAGAAAATATTGATGAGATTGCCTCTGGACTTAGACATTTTATTGCCGTCCGTTCCTGGTACATACTTGGTATTTTCCTGCAACTCGGCCTGTGGCAAAACGAAAGTCTCCCCCATCTGATGATTGAATCTTGCTCCCATATCTCTCGCCATTTCAAGGTGCTGAAGCTGGTCTTTCCCCACAGGGACTATTTCCGCATCGTAGAGCAAAATATCTGCCGCCATAAGGACTGGATAGGTGAAAAGCCCTGCGTTGATGTCCGCCAAATAATCCGCTTTATCCTTGAACGAATGTGCCAAAGTAAGCCTTTGATAAGGAAAAAAACACGCCAAATACCAAGACAATTCGCAGACTTCTGGAATATCACTCTGGCGATAAAAGTAGGTTTTATCGGTATCCAGACCAAAAGCCAACCACGCCGCCGCAATCTCGTAGGTATTCCTTCTGAGCGTCTCCGCATCTTTTATCTGCGTAAGCGTGTGCATATTTGCGATGAAAAGAAAAGATTCGTTTTCTTCTTTTTTGGATAACTCTATGGCTGGGATAATCGCCCCTAAAAGGTTGCCCAAATGTGGCGTTCCCGTAGCCTGTATTCCTGTAAGTATTCTTGACATTTTTGCGTTTATAATGAATTATCTTGCAAAAGTAAGGAATTTTATTTCAAAAAATCATCACCAAAAACCGAAAATCCCCCTTTTATTTTCAATGTTCGGCTTCTACTTTCTATACTCTGCCAAAAAATCGCCGATTTTCCTGTCATTCGCTAGGCGAGGGATTTTGTTTTGTCCGCCCAGCTTCCCTTCGGATTTTGCGTAGTCTTGAAACGCATTTTTCTTCAACTTTGAAATCTTCAATGTTTGAAGCACATTCCCCTTGATTAAATCATCATAATAGACATTCAGATTTCGCATTTCGGTATCTAATTTCAATCTGAAATCGTCCAATTTTTCAGGTTCTTGCTCAAATTCTATCAGCCATTCGTGGTAAGGAAGTTCGCCATTTTCTGGCGTAACCTGCGGAGCGAGGTGGAACTCTGTAATCTGGCACGGAAACTGCTCTACCGCCCTTTTCATCGCTTCTTCCACCTCGTAGGCAATGATATGCTCCCCAAATGCAGAGGTGTAATGCTTCGTCCTACCGCTGACTAAAATTCGGTAAGGATTTTTGGAAATAAACCGCACCACATCGCCAATGGAATACGCCCAAAGCCCTGAATTGGTCGTCAGAATCAAAGCATAATCTTTGTTTAGTTCTATATCTTTCAAGGTCAGACGCTGGGCATTCGGTTTGCCAAAATCTTCCAACGGAACAAACTCGTAGAAAATGCCGTGATTGGTCAGAAGCAAAAGCCCATCTTGCTGATAATCATCTTGAAAGGCAAAAAAACCCTCACTGGCTGGAAAAGTCTGCACAATATCCACCTTACCGCCGAGCAGTTGCTCCATTTTTTCGCGATAAGGCTCGTAATTCACACCACCTGTAATAATCAGCTGAAGATTTGGAAAAAGTTCCTTGATTTTTTTGCCGTTTTTGTCTATTAGTTTTTCAAAATACATTATAAGCCACGGCGGAATACCCGAAATCAGGGTCATATTTTCCTTTTCGGTTTCCTCTACTATTTTATCCACCTTGGTTTCCCAGTCTTCTATGCAGTTGGTTTTATAGCTTGGCAAACGATTTTTCTGCAAATATTTAGGAATATGATGAGCCACAATCCCTGAAAGCCGCCCTGTTTTTATCCCAAAAACCTCCTCCAACTGGGGCGAACCTTGCAGGAAAATCATCTTTCCGTTCATAAAATCAGCATTGTTTTTTTGTGAGATATAATGAAAAATTGCCGATTGTGCCGCTGCGATTTGGTACGGCATTCCCTCCTTGGAAATGGGGATATATTTCGCCCCAGAAGTAGTCCCAGAAGTCTTGGCGAAATACTCTGGAGTCTGCGTCCAAAGGATATTTCTTTGCCCTCGTTTCACCTTTTCTATATAGGGTTTTAGGTCTTCATAATCAGCTATGGGAACTCGGTTTTGGAAATCCTTTGATGATTTTATCTCCTCAAAATGGTGGCTTCTGCCAAATAGCGTTTTCTCTGCCGTACGCACCAACGAAATCAATAATTGCTCTTGGTCTTGCACCGCATTATCCTTGAATTTCTGGGCGTTTTTCGTATGTTGTTTAGCCCAAATTTTAGCGATATTTTTCTTTATAAAATGAAACATACGGCAAAGGTAAAAATTTTTGAAGACAGCCCACCGAAACTCAACAAAAAAAGATTGGCAAAAACCAATCTCGTTTATTTATCTCTATGTTTTTTGAAATGGCTCATCATCTCTTTTTCCATTTTATGAAGCCTTATGACCTGCTGCGGAGAGAGTTCTTTTAGGAATTTATCGGTGTAGATTTTTCTCACATCTAATAATTTTTGTGCCGTATCAAAACCCGTTTTTATCCTTTTCAAAGCCTCCTCGTTGGTTAGATTCTCATCGGATTCTTTGTTTTTGAATTGCTTGAAAACCGCATCTCTCTCCGCGAAATAATCTTCCAAAAGCACCTTCACGGGAGTTTGTTTTTCAGCCGAAAGATTGAGTTTTTTCAGCATCATTTGGATTTGCATCTCTCTAAACATCTTTATTTTCTCCTCGGAGGAAGCCTTTTTGAATCGCTCTTTATCCGCTACGGACATCGCTTCAAAAATAGGGTCGTTTTTCTTTTTATGCCCTTCGTTTTCTTGTGCAAAAGCCATACTGCTAATGCCTACCGCCAGTGCTACCAGTGTTTTTTTCATCGTTTTTGTATTAATAAAGTTCAAAATAAACATCTTGTTCGTATTTACTTGCAAAATCTGTAATTTCTTCCTCGCTCATCACATTGATGACTTGGCTCATAGCCTCACTCCCCAAAGCCTCTTTTTTAGTAACGGCTTTATTATTGGTCTCTATTTTTGGGGAAACAAATGCTATTTTATCTTCCTGAAAATCCGTTTTTTTCTCGGTTGGTTCTATGTTTTTTTCAGTTGATTCTGGTGAGGTTTTTTCTATAAAATGAGGTTTATCGGTAATTGCGATTTGTGGTTTTTCATTCGGTTGATTAATAAAAAACACCAAGCCAAAAACAAGCAACAAAGATGCCGCAACACCATATGCCCAATACGATTTCAGCTGATAAATCTTCGTTTGGTGAGGTTTCTCCGCTATGGTTTGCCTCAATACATTATCCTGCATTTCCTGAAAGAAATTTTCAGGAGTTTTATAGTTGTTTTTTCGTTCAATCTGCTCTATATCAATATTTTTCATTTTGTTTTCTAATGTTTTTTTAAGCATCATAATTATCTCTTATATATTGCTCTATTTTCTGCTTGGCATAGTGATAATTGGTTTTCAAAGTCGCCACCGACATCTGTAAAATCTCGCTCATTTCCTCATAGGGCAAATCGTCATAATACCTCATTGTAAAAACCAATTTCTGTTTCTCTGGCAAGGTTTGTATAGCGTTTTGCAGGAGAATCTGTATGCCTTCTGCATCGTTTTCCATATTACTAGCCACCAAATTCTGCATCAGTTCTTCGGCGTTTTCATCGGTTTTTTGCATTTTTTTCAGCTTTGCTATTTGTTGAAGTGCCTCATTGGTGGCAATTCTGTACAACCAAGTGAAAAGTTTGCTATTTTCATTAAACTGATGAATATTTTTGTACGCCTTGATGAAAGTATCCTGCAAGATTTCCTGTGCCAAAGGATGCTCTACCACCAGCCTACGGATATGCCAATACAACCTACTTTGGTAGGTATCCATCATTGCACGAAGCCCTTTTTCGGCGGTTCGCACATCTGACATCATTGTGATAATATCCTTTTCGGTGGGTTTCATCAGTTACCTATTTGTTTGGATTATAAAAACGCCTCAAAGTTAAAATTTATTAGTGGAAAAAGTATTCTTCCGAAGAAAATCTCCTTATTTTTTTATAAAAACCTTGGTTTTCACCTCCTAAGAATAAGCCATTTTGTCAGTTTTATTATTTGGTATGATTTTTACTTCTTTCTTTTACGGAAATAAAAAGAGAAATCCTTATTTTTGCTTTTTATTTTATCAATTAATATTAATTTCAAAACAATAAATTATGTATCCAGCAGAATTAGTAATGCCAATGAAAGGCGAGCTGACAGATAGAGGTTTCCAAGACCTTACAACCCCTGAACAAGTTAATGAAGCCCTGAAACAAGCAGGAACGACCCTACTGATGGTAAATTCCGTATGTGGATGTGCAGCTGGTGCGGCAAGACCAGGCGTACTCTACTCCCTTACTGGCGATAAAAAACCAGACCACCTTACTACGGTTTTCGCGGGGTTTGACCTAGATGCCGTTTCCGAGGCCAGAAAGCACCTTGCACCATTCCCACCGAGCTCCCCTTGCGTGGCGTTGTTCAAAGATGGTGAGCTTGTCCATATGCTTGAAAGACACCATATAGAGGGCAACCCAGCAGGAGCCATAGCGGCGAATCTCCAAGCGGCTTATGATGAATATTGCTAAAAAAAACGAACTCCTTTCCAAAATAGAAAGGAGTTTTTTATTGTGAGATTGATTGAAATCTGTTTTGAAATGCTTAATAAATTTGTTAAAATTATCATAATTTTTCATCTATTGCATTTTTTTAGCATAGATTTTGATATTTAGTCAGTAGAAATTGAAAAACCGATAAGACAATGAAAAAAATGATGACAATGCTCCTACTAGGATTGGGGCTTACATTCGGACTAGCACAAGAAAAACAACAGCAAGAGCCTCTAAAAAAAGAAGTAAAAGAAAAGGCTAAGAAAAAAAGCAAAGAGCTAAAAGCCGAAAAACAAAACGAAACGGCTAGGCTGAAAAAAGATGGCACGCCTGATAAACGCTTCAAAGAAAACAAAAAGCTGAAAAAAGACGGCACACCAGACAAACGCTTCAAGGAAAAACAAGAAAAATAGTAACCCCTAAAATGTCAAGAAAAATATTTCTTGGCATTTTTTTCGTATTTTTGGCTGATGAAATTCAATCTACAATCCGAGTTCAAGCCCACAGGCGACCAGCCCAATGCCATCAAGAAACTCACCGAAGGACTAGAAAAAGGTGAAAAATACCAAACGCTACTCGGCGTTACAGGCTCTGGGAAGACCTTTACCATCGCCAATGTGGTGCAGAATATACAGAAACCCACCATTGTTTTAGCCCACAACAAAACCCTTGCGGCACAGCTCTTTATGGAGTTTAAGGAGTTTTTTCCTGATAATGCCGTGGAGTATTTCGTGTCTTATTATGATTATTATCAGCCCGAGGCGTACATTGCCACCACTGGGACTTATATAGAGAAGGACCTCAGCATCAATGAAGAGGTGGAGAAACTCCGTCTGGCAGCCACTTCTAGCCTACTTTCAGGGCGTAGAGATGTGCTTATTGTGGCATCTGTATCTTGTATCTATGGTATTGGCAATCCTTCCGAGTTTCATAAAACATTGGTTTCCATAGAGATAGGGCAGAAAACCACTCGCACCGCTTTTCTTCATTCTCTGGTAGAGGCTCTGTATGCTCGTACAATGACCGAATTTCAGCGAGGGACTTTCCGTGTGAAAGGCGATGTGATAGATGTTTTCCCTGCCTATGCAGATACCGCTATCCGTGTGCAGTTCTTCGGTGATGAGATAGACAAAATCCAAAGTTTTGACCCTATTACAGGGAATGTGCTTTCTAATTTTGATAAAATACAAATCTACCCTGCTAATCTTTTCGTTACCTCAAAAGAAACCCTGAATAATGCCATAAAGGACATTCAAGATGATTTGGTAAAGCAAGTAGAATTTTTCCAAAACACCGAAAGACCTCTGGAAGCCAAGCGATTACAAGAACGCACCGAACTGGATTTGGAAATGATAAAAGAACTAGGCTACTGCTCTGGCATTGAGAACTACTCCCGATATATGGACGGCAGAGAGCCAGGTAGCCGACCTTTCTGTCTATTGGACTATTTCCCAGGGGATTACCTAATGGTCATAGATGAATCCCACGCCACTCTTCCGCAAGTTCACGCAATGTACGGCGGAGATAGAAGCCGAAAAGAAGTCCTTGTAGAATACGGCTTTCGCCTACCAGCCGCAATGGACAACAGACCGCTGAAATTCCCAGAATTTGAGCAAATGCAAAACCAAGTCATCTATGTTTCTGCCACACCAGCCGACTACGAACTGGAAAAAACCGATGGCGAGTATATAGAGCAAATCATACGCCCTACGGGGCTTTTAGACCCTATCATTGAGGTACGCCCTACGCATAACCAAGTAGATGATTTGATGGAGGAAATCCAAAAAAGAGCCGAAGAAGACGAACGCGTACTCGTAACCACACTCACCAAGAAAATGGCGGAGGA
>JAUNHO010000029.1:0-2245 GCA_030523905.1 Bergeyella zoohelcum | reverse complement strand
AAATTTGGTATCCGATGCCGATACATTCACTCTGATGTGGAAACCTTGGAGCGGATACAGATAATGCAAGACCTCCGAACGGGGTTGTTTGATGTTCTCATTGGCGTGAATCTCCTGCGTGAAGGTTTGGACTTACCAGAAGTCTCTCTCGTAGCGATTTTAGATGCCGATAAGGAGGGTATGCTCCGTTCCAGACGCTCGATGATACAGACCATAGGGCGTGCCGCAAGGAATGTGAAAGGTATGGCAATTCTCTACGCCGATAAAATGACCAACTCTATGAAAGCCACGATAGAGGAAACCAACTACCGCCGTACCAAACAACAGCAATACAACGAAGAACACGGCATAAAACCCAAACCGCTCAACAAGAAAATTTCTGAAGCCTTGGTAGGAAGAGCCAAAGATTTCCCTGATGAAAAATACACCCAAAAGGAAATCATAAAACAGGCAGAAAAACTCCGTGCCAACTACAATAGCGAAGACCTAGAAGCCCTAATAGCCGAGAAACAAAAAGCAATGGAAGAAGCCGCCCAAAAACTTGACTTCATTCTCGCTGCCAAAATTCGCGATGAGATTTTAGCATTAAAGGGATAATTTTATAACAAACAAAAACTCCTTTCTGTGATAATTCTGAAAGGAGTTTTTAATAATATGATTTTTATGTAATGGAAGAAAAAGCCTTATCTAGTTCAGCAATCTGTGAGAAACCTTGAAAACTCACGAACGATACGAATAATATAATCTTTGTCTTGTATCATAATCTATCCAAAAAACAAATATGCGAGTATGATGGAGGTAATAATCCCCACTAAATCTGCCAAGAGCATAGCCCCTACGGTGTACCTCGTATTTCGGATACCCACAGCCCCAAAATAAACCGCAATGACATAGAAAGTGGTATCAGAACTGCCTTGTAAAATCCCAGCAAGGTGAGACGGGAAACTATCCACACCGAAAGTCGTCATCGTATCTACCATCATTCCTCTCGCACCAGAACCCGAAAGCGGTTTGATGAAAGCCGTAGGCAAACCATCTACAAAACGAGTATCCAGTTGGGCTGTATTGGCAAGCCATTTCATAGCATCAATAATCACTTCAAACACCCCAGAAGTACGGAGCAGAGAAATCGCTATGAGCATTCCCACAAGATAAGGGATAATCTTCACACAGGTGTTAAAACCCTCTTTTGCCCCTTCAATAAAAGCGTCAAAAATGTTGATTTTCTTATAAATTCCACCCAAAACAATAGCAAAAAATATAAAAAGGATAATGCCGTTACTCAGAAACTTACTAAAATCTCCCAGCTCCTGCTGGTTCAGTCTCACCAAATAAACCACAAGCCCTGCAATCAATGCTGAAATCCCCCCAATATACACCAATACCACTGGCTGAAACAGATTGATTTTCTGCTTGATAGAAACTATAACCATCGCTGCCATTGTAGCTGTGAAAGTCGCAATAAGACACGGCAAGAAAATATCCGTAGGTGTCTCTGCCCCCATAGAAGCCCTAATTGCAATAATAGACACAGGGATAAGCGTAAGCCCACTGGCGTGAAGACAAAGGAACATAATCTGGGCATTACTTGCCTTCTCCTTGGAAGGATTAAGGCTTTGCAGACTCTCCATTGCTTTCAGCCCAAAAGGTGTCGCTGCGTTATCAAGCCCTAATAAATTAGCCGAAAAGTTGAGCATCATATGCCCAAAAGAAGGGTGATTTTTCGGGACTTCGGGGAAGAGTTTGGAGAAAAAAGGCTGTATCAAACGAGAAAGGAGATTAATGCCCCCAGCTTTCTCGGCTATGCTCATAAAACCCATAAAAAGCGTCATAATACCGATAAGCCCCAGACAGATTTTCACGGCAGTCTCGGAGGTGCCTATTACGCCATCGGTTTCTTGTATGCGGTAGATTTTCACCTCATCATTCGTTTGTAATTCGTAGTGAATTTTATCTTCGGTAAAAACCTTATTTTCATTGAATGAAGCAATGATATTGGGAGCGAAATCTTGAGTTTTTTTAGTGTCAATCAAGATGGTATCTCCGCCTTTCCCTACCACCATATCGTTGTAAATTGCCTTATAATTGGGCAAAAACATATATTTGGCACTCGCTACCAAAATAGCAATAATAATAAACGCCGACCAAATTCTACTCAGAACCATTATCTAAAAATTTGCGTAAAAATACAGGAATTTTAGCGGACAACAAAATTTCACCTTTCTAATGGGCATAAAAAAACCTT
>JAUNHO010000028.1 GCA_030523905.1 Bergeyella zoohelcum | reverse complement strand
GTTAGGCCTCCCGCTAGCGTTCATCCTGAGCCAGGATCAAACTCTCCATTGTATGCTCTTCCTGTCTCACTCAAAGTTTCTTGACTTCGCTTTGGTCTTTCCTTACTTGGTTGCTATATCTTATTTCAATTTATTTCTTCTTCTCTTTTCGCTCTATAACCTTCGTTATTTTTGCGAGTGCAAAGGTAAAAAGTATTTTTGAATTGACAAAATATTTTTGAAAGTTTTTTTTTACTTTTTTTTCGCTTCGCTGATTTCTTTTGAAATCGGACTGCAAAGATAAAAAACTTTTTATTTAACTTCCAAATATTTTTGAAAAAATTTTTAAGTTTTTTTTAGTCAATGTTACTCTCTCAACTTCGCCACTCATCATTCCTGATTTGCGAGTGCAAAAATAGAAAACTTTTTTAAACCCACAAAATGTTTTTATATCTTTTTTTGATAAATTATCGTAATATACTGATTTACAATGTGAAAAATTGTTGATATTATTATAACTTCAATAAATTACCCTCGTTAAATCCTATTTCCAATAAGGTATGTAAAATAAAACAGTACAACAATTGAATGCTGTACTGCTTATATTTAATAGATATTTATTATTTTGCTATCAAGGTATATTCACCTGTATGAGAGTTGAAATAAACATTATAGGTTCCTGCTTTCTTCATCGTTATATTATTACTATCACCTTTTGTAAGTGTTCCGAATAACGCATCGGTTTTAGTACCCCAGTTGTGAGTCCAAGTATTATCTGTACGGAATTTGTATTCTTTTGCAGTAAATACTACATTCTCTGCGTACCATACACTTGAATCAAAAGTAGATTGGGTCATTTTGATACCATCATTCCAACTACCAATACCTTCACCTATGATTTCCATTGTAGAATAAGTAGTAGAAGGAGTATCTATTTTCTCCAAAGTTTAGCTGTATCTACGGTAAGTTTGTAGTATCCTGCTTCTGCTACTGGGATATTACCAGAACCACCATCAGTACTTAGTTTGCCATCAGAATCAAAACCATACTGAGGAGACCACGCACCCTTAGTTTCTACCATTTTGAATTCACCTTTTGCAAAATATCCTGTATAAGTATAGGCTTTATTGCTAGTGGCATCTTTTAGCAGAGGATACATATTGGCATTCGTTGCTGTATTAACCCAACCTGCCGCTGTGGCATCACCTATTAGGTAAAGGTCTGTATATTGTATCTCTAATGACATTGGGGTAACCGCTATCAGTACAGGGCTAGAATACACAGGGTTAAGCAAACTTCCCGTTCTTGTTTTGATACTAGACTTCACACGCACCTCTATCTCCACAGGCGTTCCCGCTGTATAAGTATCTTTATCAATCAGTGCTAATACTGCCTCGTTTAGTTGGCGATAAAGTAGTCTCACATAACTATTTTCAGTAGTACTACCGAGATTAACAGGTGAAGCGAAATTCGTTCCTGCCAGTGCTATTTCTATTTGGCTTTCTATCGCTGTATTTTGGGTATATACAGGTTTTTTGAACATAATAGTCTCAAAGGTAGAAGCTAAATTGCTTTCTGTAACTACATAAGATGAACTAGAAAACGAACTTGCATCCAGCGAAGGGACATCTTTATACTCTATAACGGCTAAATCATCTGTTCTATCACAAGAAACGAGTGCCATCATTCCTAGTGTAGATGCTAATAATGTTTTGAATATATTTTTCATTTCTGTTTTAATTAAAGGATTAATATCCAGGGTTTTGTTTCAAATTAGGATTTGCAATAAGGTCATTAGAAGGAATAGGGTACAATACTCTGTAAGATTCTACCGCTCTACCATCTTTCACCCCACCTTTGAATGGCCATAGATAAGCCCCAGAAGTGAATTTACCGAAACGAATAAGGTCGGTTCTTCTTGTTGCCTCCCACGCCAATTCTCTTGCTCTTTCATCTAAAATGAAATCTAAAGTCAAATCAGTTGAAGAAATTGGATCCGCTTTGGCTCTGGTTCTCAAAGCATTGATGTAAGAAAGAGCCGTAGCCGAACTTCCACCACCACCACGCAATACTGCCTCTGCATAGATAAGGTAAGCATCTGCCAATCTAAATAATGGGAAATCTGTATCTACGAAATTACCAGTAGTATCAGAACCTGCTGCACCTGTGCTGGTTACATTCTTAAACTTAATGTAAGGATACCCTTGGGTAAATACTGAAATATTATTGATTTCAAGTTCCTGACCATCGGTATGGAAACGCCCTCTGATGTCTGAACTTCCATCAGTAGAAGGGAAAAGATTAACTAAATTTTTAGTCGTACGAAGACCTCCCCAGCCACCATTTACGCCATATTGATCTTTATCCATTGAGCCACCAATCCCTGCGTGAATGATATAAGTAGTGCCTCCCCAAGTTCTTGTATAGATACCATCATAATTGATAGAATAGATAACTTCTGGGTTATTCAAATGGTTGTCTGCCAAGAATAATCCTTCGTAGTTTGATTTCAAACTATACCCAGAGTTGATGACCTTTTCGGCATAATTAACCGCATCGGTATATCTTGAAGTTCCTGTATAAACCTGAGCATTGAGGTACAATTTTGCCAAAAGCATTCTTACTGCTCCTTTATCTGCTCTACCATATTCATTAGTTCTGGCATCTTTCAGAAGATTTTCAAGGTCAAGAAGTTCTGTTTCTACATATTTGAACAATTCTGCTCTTGAAATCTGTGGCGGAAGGAAACTTCCCACAGGGTCTTTCTCCGTAACGAAAGGCACATTACCAAACAAATCTATGGCGTGAGCATAAGACAAGGCTCTAAGGAATCTTGCCTCGTTTCTATACAATACCGCCTCTTCGGCTTGTGTTCCAGTAATACCCCTAGAAGCCAATTTTTCATCGGTAGTCTCTCTAATGAACTCATTGGTAAGAGCCACTTGATACATTACTCTGTAATACATTGCAGTAATGAACTCATTATTAGCCCCCCAAGTCATATTATGAATATCTGGCAAATTACCATCTTGCCAAGCGATAACTGCCTCATCGGTAGGGAGTTCCTGCATTTGGAAGTATTGTCTCATATAGTTAGACGCACCGCCATCTATACCACCAATATCAGCCGAGCCATCGCCACCTTCCTGCCCACTCACCGCTAGACCTGCATAGAGTTTAGACAAAACTTGTTTATAATTACTGAAATCTTGATACACATCTACTGATGTTTTTTCAGTTTCAGGGAAGCGGTCTAAATCTTTTTCGCAAGATGTAAGTGATAGCGTAA
This sequence comes from Bergeyella zoohelcum, assembly GCA_030523905.1. GTDB lineage: Bacteria > Bacteroidota > Bacteroidia > Flavobacteriales > Weeksellaceae > JAUNHO01. Next base: position 5,813 of record JAUNHO010000028.1, on the reverse strand, counting down.
GAGCTAGACCTGCTACCAAAACTTTTGTATTGATTATATTACTAACGAATTTCATAATTTCTAAATTGAATTAAAATTGTAAATTAAGCCCTAATGAATACACTCTAGGTCTTTGGTAAAGGCTATTATCTATACCACCAAATACCTCTGGGTCTATCCCTTTGTATTTTGTAATAACGAAGACATTCTGTGCTGCTGCAAACTCTAAGTCTAGCATTATTGATAAATGAAGGGAAATTATAACCCAAATTGATGTTATCCATACGAAGGAAAGACGCATTTTCTACATAATAATCTGATAACAACTCTGAACGAGTAAAGCCTGTATCATAATAACTAGAATGAATGTTTTGGATATAGTTATTATTAGAAATACCAGATAAATTACCAAACTGAGACGCAATATTGTTATACACATAATTACCAATACTTGCTCTCAAAGTAAAGCCTAAATCCCAGTTTTTGTATCTCATAGTATTAGAGAAACCTAATAGATAATCTGGGTTTGGAGACTTAAACGGATACAAGTCTTGCTCATTGATGATGCCATCTTCGTTTCTATCCACATAGACCCCTTCCATTGGTCTTCCATTGGCATCATACACCTGCTGATAAACATAGAATGAGCTTGGTTTTTGTCCCGCGGTATTCACCTGTATAGTAGAACCTGTCGCACCGCCTATACTACCTAGAAGTAGTTTTTGGTCTCCATTTCCTGAAAGAGAAAGGTTGGTGATTTCTGGTCTGAAGTGTGTCGCATTGAAACTAAACTCCCAATCAAAATTTTCGGTTTGGATAGGTTTTACATTCAAAGCCAATTCAAAACCTCTGTTTTTCATATTACCTACATTGGTAAATAATATATTGGTAAGATTCGCCCCAGCAGGAACATTCACGGTGCTGAGTAGGTCATCTACTTTCTTGTAGAAATAATCAAATGAACCCGTGATTCTATTTTTAGCAAAACCAAAATCTAAACCTACATTGGTAGTCGTTTGGGTTTCCCATTTGATGTTAGAATCATATCCATTAGCTCTCAATGTATTATAAAAATTATCTCCTAGCTGATACATTGCACCACCATTAGACAATATATATCTTGCCAAATAAGGATAATCTGAGCCTATATCTTGCTGACCTGTAATACCCCAACCAGCACGAAGTTTCAAGGTAGAAAGCGTCTGATTTCCTTTCAAGAAACCTTCCTGATCTATTCTCCACGCCAATGCTACCGCAGGGAAATACCCCACTCTATTGTCCTTGGAGAAACGAGAAGAAGCATCTCTTCTGAGGGAAGCAGTGAGTAAATATCTACCATTAAAAGTATAGTTCAACCTTGCGAAATAAGACAACAAAGTATTCTGTGTGAAAGAATCTATACCCGTAAGTGGGTCTTGCGTACCATTACCAAAGTAGGTAGGAGCAAACGGCGTTCTTGTTTGCCAATCTTGGTAGGAATATCCAGCCGTCAAATCTACATTAGACTTCAAAACATCTATGTATTTTTGATAGTTTAGATAAAATTCTAGCAATTTATTTTTCTTCTCTTGGGTATATCTTCTGTTTGTACCTTTTTGGAAATAGGCTATCGCAGCTGTTGGTAAAACTCTTGTATTTCCGTTAGAATCAGCATAGTCCATACCCACATTGAGGTTGGCTCTCAACTCTGGTAAGAAATGGAATTTATAGTCTAGCTGTACATTCCCTAGCAACCTGCGAACATAAGAATAATCAAACCTTTGGTTCAGCATAGAGACTGGGTTTTTAGTACCATTTACATTCAGATCTCCAGCGGTAATCCATTCGTAATAACCACCAAATTTCTTATACGCCTCCTCACTTGAATAAACTGGCTGAGTAGGGTCAAACACAATAGAGGAATTAATAGCCCCATCATCTTTGAATCTGTTTTCAGCATAAGTTCCTTTCAAATTAATATTGATGTCCAGATGCTTATCAAATAATTTAGGATTTAAGTTTAGCCCCACCGTACTTCTTTCCAAAGTATTAGTACGGATAATCCCCTCTTGGTTGAGGTATCCTAATGACAAACGATATGGCAACCCTTTAATACCACCAGATAGCGTCAAATTATTATCAAAACCTAAAGCCGTTTGGTAGATTTTATCCTGCCAATTTGTATTAGAACTACCCAATAACGCTGCGTAAGTAGCATCTGCTTTTTCTGTAACTACGCTACGGAACTGGTCTGCTGAAAGCATATCAACCGTCCCCATCTTTTCATATACAGAAGTTACGGTACTATAATTAAGCTTAAATCTTCCAGCCGTTCCCTTTTTAGTGGTAATAATGATAACCCCATTAGACGCTCTATTACCATAGATAGCCGTAGCAGAAGCATCTTTCAAGATGTTGAAACTTTCAATATCATTTGGGTTAATAAGAGCTAACGGATTAGCTGCACCACTGATGCCACCACCATCTACTGGCACACCATCAATCACGATAAGTGGGTCGTTACTTGCATTAAGTGATGAACCTCCACGGATTCTAATAGCCGAACCAGAGCCAGGTGCTCCGCCCGTAGAAATCTGAACCCCAGCAGTTTTCCCTTGTATCAATTGCTCTGCTGAGCCAATTGCACCCTCTTGGAAATCCTTTGCGGTAATTGCCGTTACGGAACCCGTAAGGTCGGTTTTCTTTTTAGCACCATAACCAATTAAAACTACCTCCTCTATTTTCTTCTCCTTTACAGGGCTTACAGAGTCCGTAGTCTGTGCTTGTAGCATCGCTCCTGCCAATAGGAATGCAGGGGCAATTTTCAGTACTGAATTATAACTTCTCACAAACATAAAATTTTAAGAATTAATATTTACACTTTTTTCACTTTTTGTAATACCAAAAGACGAATTTTAAGATTTTACTCTATTTTATATTAAAAACTCAAACTCTATCTATTTGATTTACAAATAATTAAAAACAATAGATTGATTTCTCATTGCTCTTCACAAATTTACTCAAATTTATTGAAGTATTAACAAAATATTAACTTATTTTTATGAAAATGACAAGTATCATAAATTTAGACATCTCTAAATCACACTATAAAAAAAAGGAAACGATACACATCTATCGCCTCCCTATAACCTCTGGGAAATATCTAAATAATATTCACCTCTCGTTCTAATTTTATACCAAATTTCTGCTCTACGGAACGGATAATTTCTTCTGAAAAATCATAAATTTCCTTGCCTATCGCTCTGCCTGTCGCATTAATAATAACCAATGCCTGAAACTTATGCGTAGCCACATTGCCTACCTGTTTGCCTTTCCAACCTGCTTGTTCTATAAGCCAACCCGCTGGGATTTTCACTCCATTTTCGTTAGGATAAGACGGAAGATTAGGGTATTTTTCTTTCAATTGTTCAAAATCTCGCTGAGAAATCGTAGGGTTTTTGAAAAAACTTCCAGCATTACCCATCTCTTTCGGATTTGGCAGTTTGCTCTCTCGGATACGAATAACAGCATTAGAAATATCCTTTATAGTCGGTTGCTGCACCCCCATTTCCACCAATTCAGATTGTATAGCTCCGTATTCCACGCTAGTAATGTGATTCCTCGTGGAAAGCCTAAAACTCACTTCCAAAATGATATATTTACCCTTGCCCTCTCGTTTGAAAAAAGACTCTCGGTAGCCAAATTTACACTGCTCCAAACCAAATGTCTCCACCTCCAAAGTCTCTATATTCAGGGCTTTACATTGGTGAAATACATCTTTTATTTCCTTGCCATACGCCCCAATATTTTGCATCGGCGAAGTTCCCACATTACCAGGAATAAGGGAAAGATTTTCTAAACCTCCGTAATTTTTTTCTAAACAATAAAGTACAAAATGATGCCAGTTTTCACTCGCCTGTGCAGTGATAATGACGCTATCATTATCCATTTGCTTCTCTTCTATACCTTTTAGATTGAGTAAAATAGCCAATCCTTTGAAATCTTGCGTCAAAAGAATATTACTCCCACCTCCTAAAATAAGAAGTGGCGTGTTTTTATATTCTTGGAGCACCTGCTTCAACTCTTCCACCGATGAAATTTCCACGAAATACTCCGCATAAGCCTCTACGCCAAAAGTATTATATGGTTTTAGCGATATATGATTCTGAATCTGAATAAGCATTAATTAGATATTAGTTAAAAATCAGGGCTTAAATTTATTAAATCCATAAAATTAAGCCCTAAAAATAAATTTTATGAATTATACTTTTCCAAAGCGTCTTTTAGGATTTCCACACTTCTCACGAGGTCTTCTTCCTTCAAAACATAGGCAATACGCACCTGCTTTTTACCCAATTCAGGGTTACTATAAAAACCACCCATTGGGGCTACCATTATGGTTTCATTATTGTTAGAATATTCCTCCAAAAGCCATTGGGCAAAGACCTCCGTATCCTCCACAGGTAGCTCTACGGCACAATAAAAAGCACCCTTCGGATTAGGGCAAATCACATTTGGAATTTCGTTTAGGAGTTTCACCAGCGTATTTCTTCGTTTGGTATATTCTTCGCGTACGCTTCTGATGTATTCTTCATCATCTTTATGAGCCGCCGCCGCCGCAATTTGCCCAAAAAGTACAGGACTAAGCCTTGCCTGAGCGAAAAGCATCGCCGTATCTCGTATAGTTTTAGAACGCGTAATCATTGCTCCTATTCTTGCCCCGCAAAGCGAGTATCTCTTTGATTCAGAGTCTATTACAATAGCGTAGTCTTTCAGTTCAGGGAAGTCCAAAATAGAAATTTGTTTCTCTCCATCATACACATACTCACGATAGACCTCATCTGAGATAATGACAATATCGTGTTTTAGGGCAATATCTGCCAATTTTTTCAGTTCGTCTTTTGTATAAAGATAGCCAGTAGGATTACCTGGATTACAGATGATGATAGCCCTAGTTTTATCTGTGATTTTTTTCTCAAAATCTTCTATTGGCGGAAGTGCAAAACCTGTATCAATGGTAGATGGAATCGCCACTACATTAATATTATAAGCCCCTGCAAAACCATTATAATTGGCATAATAAGGCTCTGGAATAATCACCTCATCGCCATCATCACATAGGGTAGAAAGAGCGAAATTAAGTGCCTCCGAACCGCCATTGGTAATGATAAAATTATCTTCGGTTAAATCATTAAAACCAAGTGTGTGATAATAATTTTTCAATGCAGTTCTGTACTCCAAATTACCCTCGGAAAGAGCATATTCCACGATTTGCAAATCGTTGTTTTTCACAGCCTGTAAAGCCGTTTCAGGAGTTTTTATATCTGGCTGACCAATGTTGAGATGATACACCTTAATGCCTTTTTGCTTGGCTTGTATGGCGTAAGGAACTAATTTTCTAACGGGTGAAGCAGGCATTTTTTTTGCCCTGTCTGAAATTTTCGGCATTGTTTTCTTTACTTAAAAATTAATATTGTCCAAAAATAAGAAATATTTTCGGATTGAGTAGCAAGTCGTCTTTACTTTTTAGCATATTACGAACTTATTCTATAAAAACCATTAAAGCTAATAAACATCTGCTTAAAACAAAAAAACTCACAAATTCTAATGAAATTGTGAGTCTGTGGTCCCACCTGGGCTCGAACCAGGGACCACCTGATTATGAGTCAGGTGCTCTAACCAACTGAGCTATAGGACCTTGAAAGACTAGGTCTTCCGTTTTGGTTTTGCAAAGATAATCATTTTTCCTAATATGCAAAAAAAATATCCGTTTTTATATTTATTTTTTCACTTAAAAATCATTAATCATTTAATTATCAGTAGATTAAATTTCAAAACTATATTTTAACTTTTTA
>JAUNHO010000027.1:6371-9424 GCA_030523905.1 Bergeyella zoohelcum | reverse complement strand
AGAACCTAAAAACATTTCAAAATGACCTAAATAGAGGGCAATTCAAATAGGAAAAAAGCCTAATTGGGCTACGAAATTTTCTGACTTTTCCCACTTGGATTGATATTCAGGCAGGTTTTATGGGGGCGTTTGGTAGAAAATTCAGAGATTTTGGGAATATATTTTTAATGCTTGGCGGTATTTTATTATTTTTGTGTGCTTAAAATAAGGCGATTTTCAAAAATTGATAAAGAAGCCTATTTTATATCAAAAAAAGAAAAAAATGATGAAAGTTTCGGTGATTGTTCCTGTTTATAATGTGGAAAATTATTTGGCAAAGTGCCTTGATTCTTTGGTGAATCAGACTTTGCAAGAGATTGAAATTCTTGTAATTAACGATGGGAGTAAAGATAATTCTCAGCAGGTAATAGACGATTTTAGCCAAAAATATCCGCATAAAATAAAGGCTTACCAAAAGGAAAATGGCGGATTGAGTGATGCTCGGAATTTCGGTTTGGATAGGGCTTCGGGCGAGTTCATTGGTTTTGTGGATAGCGATGATTATGTGGGCGAAACGATGTTTGAGGAAATGTATCATTTGGCGAAAAAACACTCCGCCGAAATGGTGATTTGCAATCTGCAAAAGGTAGATGAACACGGTAACATCACGCAAAAACTCACACAAATTCCTAATATGCCTGAGAAAATAGACCTGCGAGAACATTTTTCTGTCTTTTCGGATTTGAGTTATTTTGCTTGTAATAAGCTATTTAGTAGAGAGTTGTTCCAAGAAAAACGATTTAAGAAAGGTGTTCATTTTGAGGATATTCAGCTTGTGCCGCAGTTACTTTTGGAGTGTAAGACCTTGGCACAGACGCAGAATTATCATTATCAGTATTTGGAGCGAACGGACTCCATTACCAAGACGCATACCGAGAAAGGGCTGGATATTCTCCTTGCGGTGGAAGAGGTGCAGAGGGCTTTGGGGCAATCGGTTTATTCGGATAAGAGACAGGAAATGAAGAATTTCCAGATTTTGGAGGGAGTTTATACCTTTTTGGCGTATTTGGCATTTGTGAAAAATGATGAGATTTATCACAAAATGTCGGCGGAATTAAGAAAATTTATTAAAAAAAATGAGATAAGTAGATGGGAAATTTTGAAATATCGTCGTTTTAGTCAAAATTATCTCTTATCTTTGCCTATTAAAAAGAAAATTTATTATTTATTGTATTTTTTCGGTCAGGAATGGCTTTTGAGAAAGATGCTTAAATAGACGAAAACGCAGATGAATATCGTATTTCTACATCCTGTTTTTATGATAGTAGTGCTGGCACTTATCTTTTTTAGCTTTATGGAAGTGAATAAAGGTAGGAGCGAGAGAGGGGTGTGGATTGTGGTAGTTGCAATGATAGCATTCATAGGGCTAAGGGACTGGATAGGAGCAGATTATGGAGCTTATGTATCTATGTACAATTACTTTGGTCTCAATCTAGGGTTTGATGAAATTTTCGCTGGAATGCCATTGTTTGGTAGTAAGAAACTAGAGGTGGAGTGGCTTTATATATTGCTAGGGAAGTGGGTGTTTATATTTCAGCAACCATTTTATATATTCACTTTGGTAGTGGCTGTTATTTGCTTGGTACTTAAATACTATGCTTTTGAAAATTCTGTGGTGTATCCGTCATTGAGTATGCTTTTGTATATGTTTCCATCGTATTTTTCGGCAGAGGGAGGGCATATGCGACAGGCAATAGCGATGTCTATCATTATATTTTCTTTTATCTATATTAAGCGTAGGAATCTTCCGATGTTTCTTCTGATGGTGTTTCTAGCGATGGGTTTTCATAAGACTTCTATTATTTTTGTGCTTGCCTATTGGGTGGTTCTTGTACCTTTGAATTCATCAAGGATTTTGGTATTGATTTTAATAAGCGTACTATTGTCTCCTTTTCAAGTATATGATTATATTTCGTTGTTTCAGAATTTGGTATCAGCGGAGTCATATGAGGGGTTTTCGGCGTATGAAACATTTGAACAAGATACCAGTAAGGTGGGGTTTACGGATTTGATATGTGCTATGTATACTTATTTTGTAGTAACCTACGATAGGGAGGCTTGTGCGAAGATACCTTACTATGAATATATGAGAAATATAGGCGTGATGGGGATTTGTCTGTATTTTATTTTTAAGGGGAATCCTATCTTCTCATCAAGATTGGTGGCTATTTATTTTATTTTTATGGTAATGGTAATACCTAATATAATAGCGGCGGTATCTAATGGAACGAAAAGAAATTTCTTGCATATGATGGTGGTAGGCTATGCGGTGTTTTACTGTTTTGTGTATGCGGCTATGCAGTCTAGAGCAGGGTATATATATGATGTTTATCGTAATCATTTGTGGTAATGGATGTTAATCAGGTAGAAGTATTTTTATATTCATTGGGGATTCCTATTTTTTACTTAAAAGTAGGTTTTGGTTTTGTGTTTTCATTTTTGATTACATTTTTCACAATCCCTACTATTATTAAAATCTCTAAAAGAAAAAACCTGATGGACGAGCCAGGAATAAGAAGTTCGCATATTAGAAAAATCCCGAACTTGGGTGGTGTGGCATTGTTTTATTCTATTGGGATATGTGCATCTATTTTTTCGTATGAGTTGTTTATGGGCTACAAGTTTTTGTTTGCCTCGTTGGTGGTATTACTTTATATAGGCGTGATGGACGATATTATTGTAATGAGAGCCTACAAGAAACTTATTGCCCAGATTGTGATGTCGTTTTTAATAGTACTCGGTTCTGATGTACGGATTAGAAGTCTTTTTGGGCTGTTTGGTATCTATGAACTGAACTATTTCGTGAGTGTGATTTTCAGCGTTGTGAGTTTTATTATTCTCATCAATGCGTTTAATCTGATAGATGGCATCGATGGTCTGGCAGGAAGTTATTCCATTGCGTGTAGTCTGTTTTTTGGACTAAGTTATTATAGATTAGGAGAATATAATTTTCCATTGGTGGTTTTTGCGGTGGTTATTATAGGTGCTGTTTTGGCATTTTTGTATTATAATTT
>JAUNHO010000027.1:0-6361 GCA_030523905.1 Bergeyella zoohelcum | reverse complement strand
TTCTCGTAGGTCGCAGAAAATTTTTATGGGAGATACGGGTTCTATGATATTGGGCTTTTTATTGGTTTTCACGGCGATAAAGTTTGTAGATGTTTTCATAGAGCGAGATGTGCTAGGCGTACCAGGTTATCATTTGCCTTCTGCACCAGTAGTAGCGGTGGCGATATTGATTTTACCGATAGTAGATACACTGAATGTAATTATTATAAGGCTTTTGAACAAAAAATCACCAATGGAGGCCGATAAAAACCATATTCATCATAGGGTTTTAGAGCTGGGCTTGTCGCACAGAGGGGCTACTTTCTCTATTATTACCTATTATTTATTTGTGGTTTTAGTTACTTATTTTTTAAGGCATATAGATATTAATTTGCTGTTGGTTATTGTTTTAGTATTAGGTTTTATAGGGGCGTATATCCCAGTAGTTATATTGAAATTTAGGAATAAAGGAAATAAAAAAGAATTATACAATTAAGATTATGAAAAGTTTGAAATTAGTTTTATTAGCAATGGTTTCGGCTATTTTTACTAGTTGCATTACGCAGAAAGACATTAGCTATCTGCAACCGAGTGAGAGTTTGGTCATCAATGAAGAGGGGCTGATACCATACAATCCGCAGGAGTATAGAGTAACAAGGAATGATATTTTTAATCTCAATATCATCACCACGCCGAATGGAGATGCAGCCCAGTTTTATTCTAGGCTGAATACCTCGGGTGGGACATTTGGAACTAGTACATCTTCAACTTCAACTTCAACTTCATCATCTTCAACAGGTGGAGGTACTACTACTGTAGGAAGTAGTGGTGCGGGTAGTGGCTCGTTTTTCTTTAATGGTATCAAAGTCAATGCTAATGGAGAAATCTATGTCTTCGGAATAGGCTACATAAAAGCAGAAGGGCGTTTGATAAGAGACATACAGCAGGAAATACAAGATAGTGTGAATTATAACTTTTTGGAGGGGAAATCAGAGGTGCGTCTTAATCTCGATGGTATCACTTACTATATGCTAGGTGATATAGAGACCACAGGTGTTACAGGGATTAAAAAAGCCTATGTGCAAAATATCAATATAATGGAAGCCATTGCCCAAAACGGAGGTCTTAATAGAAGTATCGATAGAACCAATGTCGTTCTCCATAGAAGATACCCAGAAGGCATCAAGAAAGTGAGGATAGACCTTACCCGTGAGGATATTATGAACTCCCCATATTATTGGTTACAAAACGGAGATATGCTCTATTTCAGTACCCGTAAGAAGAGCTTACACGGCTTTGGAAAAGACCCATTGCAGACGCTTTCCACAGGAGTTTCTCTCCTTACCACTGCTATGACTATCTATTTGCTAATCACAAGATTATAATAATATTATGATACCGAATCAACAACCAAAAGGAGAAAATAAAGCCGAAGAAAGAGTAGGCAGTTTTGCATTTTTTGATGTGGAGCATTTCCTTCGTCGTCTCATCAGAAATTGGTATTGGTTTTTACTGATGTTTGCCATAGGGTATGCTATTTCGTATGTCTATGATAGATGGTATGCACAGCGTATCTATGCTTCTAATCTCACACTCAGCCTTTCTAAAAACGCATCAAGTTACTTTACTCCCAATCAGTCTATTAACTTTATTTGGGGAGGTAGCGGAAACCAAGACGGGGTAATGCTGAAAAAGATGATACTATCAAGGTCTCATAATGAGTATCTTGTGAAGGAAATGAGGCTGTATATAGACTATTCCACTAAAGGGGTACTGAAACAAACTTTCATAGATAAAACCGACTCGCCTGTTTTCTTGGAGATAGATGAAAAACATCTACAACAGGTGAATTATCCTATCACTATCATTCCAAAAGGTGGAGAAAAATATGAAATAGTTTTGCCACAAGAGGGACAAACAACAAACCTGTACAACTATGAAACCGAGTTGTTTGAAAATATTAGTAAAGGTTTTGAAAGACCAGAAAATAAAATTATCGCTATTAATCAGTGGTACGAAACACCGAATCTGAAATTTAGATTAGTGAAAAACCCAGACGGAGCATCGTTGAAACTAGATAATATTACCGTAATGCTTTCTACGGTTAATCAAGCGGTAAAAGCCATTACAGGAACCATTGATATTGCTTTTGACTCTGAAGTCAATTCACTGATGGTGATTTCTAAAAAAGGGTATAATCTCAATAGTACCGTGCAGTTTCTAAATACTTCGGTGGATAAACTCATAGAAAAAAGGCTACAAGACCAAAGTAGGGTAGATAAAAATACCCAGCAGTATATTAGAGATAACTTGGAGAGAATAAAAGTAAAACTAGATTCCGCGGCTAATGTGCTTAACGACATAAAGGTATCGGAGGGGATTTTGGATCTTGAAGGACAAGACGGAAAAGCTGCCGAAGAAATAAAAAAACTAGAAGCAGAAAGAGCGATTTTACTTACCAGAATCAATTCCATAAACAAAATCCAAAGTAGCCTTAGCAATGCTAATATAGATAAAATTATCAGTCTAGCCGCAGCGGATATAGATGATAAAGGTTTTCCTACTATCGTATCCGAGCTAAAAGCACTTTATGAAAAAAGAAAAGAAATAGCAACTATCTATACTCCACATTCTGAACCGATGAGAGAGATAGATAGACAAATCTCGGAGCTAAGAAGTAACTCTTCTAATGGACTCAGAAGATATGCGGCTACCTTCCAAGAGCAACTTAATAATCTAAATGAACAAATAAGAAGAGCCGAAAGTACAATAGTAAATATGCCTGCACAGAGTAGAAGATTCCTAGATGCAGAAAGAGGCTATAAAGTGATAGAGGCTACCTACAATGTATTACAGGAAAGACAAGCAGAAACAGAGATGCGAATGATTACGCAAAGCTCTGATTTACAAGTGATAGACCCTGCGAAAAATCTTGGGCAAGGGCCTATTGGGCCAGATGTAGCGAGAACCAAAACTACCATCATTGGCGGTCTATTGCTCATTCCTTTGCTTATTATCGCTATTTCTGAACTTCTAGATAGTAAGGTAAGAAACATTAAAGATTTGCTCAATGCTACCAAACTTCCATTACTTGGGGTTATTGGGAAAAGTACTAGTGAAGACAATCTCACCGTACTCAGACAACCGAAGTCTTCTGTTTCCGAGGCATTCCGTGGTGTGAGAGCCAATCTGCGTTTCCTCTATCAGGAAGATGGGCAGAGCAAGGTTATCCTAGTAACCTCTTCCGTAGGTGGCGAAGGGAAAACCTATAACTCCATCAACATCGCTTCTGTTCTTGGTTTGAGTGGTAAAAAGACCATTCTACTCGGTATGGATTTGAGGAAACCGAAAATCTTCGGAGACTTCCAGATTAATAATAAATATGGGATTTCTAACTATCTTACAGGTGAGGTAGAGCTGGAGCAAATCATCAATAAAACCAGTATCCCAGACCTAGATGTGGCGACCTCTGGGCCTATCCCACCGAACCCTTCGGAATTATTGATGAGCCAAAGAAACATTGATTTTATCAATGATTTGAGAGAGCAGTATGATTTCATCATCATCGATTCTCCGCCTGTGGGTCTCGTTGCCGATTCATTTGAACTGATGAAAGAAGCAGATGCCAGCGTCTATGTCGTAAGACACGAATATACCGAGAAGTATATGCTGAAAATGATAGCCGAAAAGTACCATAAACACGAGGTAAAACACATTGGGCTAATCTACAACGACTACCAAAACAAAAATGGTGGCTACGGATATGGGTATGGCTAGGGTTATGGCTACGGATATGGCTATTTTGATGAAGACGCTCACTATAAGGAGCCTACGCTCATCAGGATAAGAAATCTTTTCCGAAAGTTATTGAGAAGAGACCAATAAATATTAAGGATTAATGATTTGTAAATCATTAATCCTTGTTTTTTTAGTGGAAATTTGTAAGTATTAATCTATTAAGCTCTGCACCGCGAGATGGTAGCCCTTTACCCCAAAACCCGAGAGAATGGAGTCGGTATAGGGTGCCGTTACGGACTGCTGTCGGAATGCTTCGCGTTGGTAGATATTACTAATATGCACCTCTATTTTGGGCTGAAAAATGTTTTTGAGACAATCGGCAATGGCATAAGAATAATGCGTGAAAGCCCCAGGATTGATGACCAAGGCATCAAAATCGTCTTCCTGTAATCGGTCTATAATGGCTCCTTCGTGGTTGGATTGGAAATAATCTATCTCCACATTAGGGAATGCCTGTTCTAGGTTGGCGAGTACCTCTTCCATACTGGTATTACCATAGATTTCAGGTTCTCTTTTGCCCAAAAGGTTGAGGTTCGCCCCATTGATGATGAGTATTTTTTTCATACGATTTCAGAAGTTTTTTTATTAGTCAAAATCTTGTAAATCTACCAGTTTTTTATACACTCCATTTCGGTTATAAAGTTCCTGATGAGTGCCTTGCTCTATGATTTCGCCACGCTCCATCACGATAATCATATCGGCTTTTTGTATGGTAGAAAGTCGGTGAGCGATAACGAGGGAGGTTCTGTTTTGCATCATTTTTTCCAACGCCTCTTGTACAAATCGTTCGCTTTCGGTATCAAGGGCAGAGGTTGCCTCGTCCAAAATCATTATCGGAGGGTTTTTCAGTACGGCTCTTGCGATGGATACGCGTTGTTTTTGTCCGCCCGAAAGTTTGTTGCCATCATCACCAATATTGGTATGGTAGCCCTCTGGAAGCCCAGTAATAAACTGATGAGCGTTGGCAATTTTCGCAGCCGCGATGACCTCCTCCTCTGTGGCATCTGGTTTGCCCATTAGGATATTGTTATACACAGTATCATTGAACAAAACGGACTCCTGCGTTACCATTCCCAGCAGACTGCGGTAGTCTTTTAGGTTGAGGTGCTTGATGTCGGTGCCGTCTATCTCTATGCTTCCCTCATTCACATCGTAGAACCTTGTAAGGAGATTGGCAACGGTGGTTTTCCCACTGCCAGATTGCCCCACGAGAGCCACAGTTTTCCCTTTCGGAATGGTGATGGAGTAGTTTTTCAGAATGACCTTATCTCTATCGTAATAAAACCCAATATTTTTGAACTCTATTTTATCATTCAATGTTTTGATGGCTACTGGGTTTTCTATCTCCTGAACCTTCAAATCATAGTCTAGAACCTCCGAAACTCTATCCAAACTCGCCATACCGCTTTGTATGGAAGAAATAGCATTGGAAAACTTTTTCACAGGGTCTAAAATCTGGAAAAACATACCGATAAAAACTAGGAAAGTTTCTGGCTCCATTGTCTTTTCATTAAGAATCTGAACCCCTGCAAACCAAGTGATAAGCAAGATGGTAACAGAGCCTAGAAACTCACTGGTGGGAGATGCCAGCTCGCGTCTTCTACTCATACCGATGGCGTATTTTTGCCAGTTGTCAGTAGTGGTATTGAATCTGTTTTTTAGGATTTTATCAGCATTAAAAATCTTTATTACCTTTGATGATTTCAAGGTTTCATCTACCAAAGAAAATAGATTTGCCAGTTCTTCTTGTGCCAAAGTGGCTTGTTTTTTTAGGCTTTTACCTACGCTAGAAATCAGCCAACCCATTACAGGAAAGACCAAAAGAGAAAATAAAGTGAGCTGTGGAGAAAGTAAAAATAGTGTGATAAGCGAGGAGATTATCATAAACGGAGCATTCACTATATCCACCAAACTGCCCATTATACCGCCTTCCACCGCACCTATATCATTGGAGATACGAGACATCATATCGCCTTTTCTTTGTTCCGTGAAAAATGATACAGGTAGTTTTAGGAATTTGTTATACATCGCGGTTCGTAGGTCTTTGGTAATCCCCACACGATAATTAACGAGTAAAAACGCCCCTAAATATCGGAATAAATTTCTCAATAAAAACGCAAAAGCCGTTACGCTACATAGTACTGCCAAAATTTTCACAGCACCATATTGGTCTATACTCACCTGAATTTTGTAGTAGGCTAAATCTTTGAAATGCCCAAAAAGATTACCAAAATTACCATCATATACTGGCTCTACGCTGGTGTCTATTCGGTCCATAGTGCCGAACATCAGCCCTAAAATAGGTAGCATAGTAGCAACTGAAAAAATATTGAGAGCCGAGTATAAAACATTAAAAAATACGCTGAGGTAAAGGTATTTCTGATGTGGTTTAGCGAAATATAAAATTCTTTGTAAAGGTTTCATCTAATGAAATTAAAGCACAAAAGTAATGATTTTTTGTGGTTTCTAGGTCTTTTTTTCCAATGATATAGAGTGATTGAAGGAGATTTTTCTGTTTTTTGTGCCACTCGCTGATTTATTAACATACATCAATGGAAAGGTATTTGAAAAAACTCTAAATTTG
>JAUNHO010000026.1 GCA_030523905.1 Bergeyella zoohelcum | reverse complement strand
ATTATATCGTTTGTATTTCTGAGTTTGTAAGGCAAGATTTCTTGAAAAACAAACATTTATTTAATTTGAAAAAACTAAAAGACATTGTGGTGATTCACAATGGAATAGAACTTCCAGAAGATAAAAATTATGATTTGGGAAGGTTTAGCCATTTCAAAAACAAAAAATATATCCTAAATATAGGTGTTCTTTTTGAAAAGAAAAATCAAAAATCTTTGGTAGAGATGCTTCCTTATGTGGAGGAAGACTTGGTTTTATTAGCATCTGGCGAGAAAGAACCCTATGCTTCCAAAGTGCGTGAAAGGATTATAGAATTGGGGATTTCAGACAGAGTTCATTTCCTAAAAAATATTTCCGAAGAGGAAAAATATGCTCTTATCCAAAATTGTACAGCGATGTGCCACCCTTCCACTGCCGAGGGGTTTGGTATTCCACCGATTGAAGCGATGGCATTTGGCAAACCTGTTTTTTTAAGTAAATACACCAGTTTGCCTGAAATAGGCGGAGATAAAGCCTTTTACTTCGATAATTTTAATGCGAAAGAAATGGCGAATACTTTTAATCAAAAAATGGAACTTTACAACGAACATAAAGAACAACTTTCTGCGGAAATAAAGCGTTGGGCTTCGCAGTTTGATTTCAGAATAATGGCAAAAAATTATATGGATTTTTATCAAAAACTATTAAAATAAATCCTTATTCATTAATTTATATTTTTAATAAAAATAAAAATAAAAACCGCTCGTAAAAATTTATGAGCGGTTTTTTACAAAAAATAAATTATTATGAAGAAAATTTTATCCTTTATCTACAAAGGCTGCCATATACTCGCGGTTCATACGGGCAATATTTTCTAGGGAAATTCCTTTCGGGCATTCCACTTCACAAGCTCCTGTATTTGAGCAGTTTCCGAAGCCTTCTTCGTCCATAGTTTTCACCATATTCAGAACTCTTCTCTGTGCCTCTACTCTACCCTGTGGAAGTAGTGCAAACTGCGATACTTTTGCCCCTACGAATAGCATTGCCGAGCCATTTTTACAAGTCGCTACACACGCACCACAACCAATACACGCTGCTGCGTCCATCGCTTTATCGGCATCTTCTTTCGGTACTGGGATAGCATTAGCATCTAGCGTATTACCAGAGGTATTCACGGAGATGAACCCACCAGCAGCCATTATTCTATCAAATGCACTTCTATCTACAATCAAGTCTTTGATTACAGGGAAAGCGGCACTTCTCCAAGGCTCAATGGTAATGGTCTCACCATCTTTGAACATACGCATATGCAACTGGCAAGTGGTAATACCTGTATCTGGTCCGTGGGCTCTACCATTGATGTAAAGCGAACACATTCCGCAGATTCCCTCACGGCAATCGTGGTCAAATGCTACGGGTTCCTTGCCTTCATTGACTAGATTTTCGTTCAAAATGTCCAACATTTCCAAGAAAGAAGAATCTGGTGAAACATCAGAGATTTTATAAACTTCAAATTGTCCTCTTGTTTTATTGTTTTTCTGTCTCCAAATTTTCAGAGTCAGATTAAGTCCTTTTTTTGCACTCATTTTCTTACTATTTTTGGAGATTATTTATAACTTCTTGTTTTCACTTCAATATTCTCATAAACAAGTTCTTCCTTGTGCATCACTTCTTGGTTGATGTCTATACCTTGGTATTCCCAAGCTGCCACATACTTGTAATTCACATCATCTCTCTCTGCCTCGCCATCTTCGGTAGCGTGATCCCAACGGAAATGCCCACCGCAAGACTCCTGTCTATTGAGAGCGTCGATAGCCATCAACTGCCCAAGTTCCAAGAAATCTGCCACACGGAATGCCTTTTCCAGCTCGGTATTCATACCATTATTATCACCTGGTACTTTCACATTTTGCCAGAAATCTTTTCTCACCTCTTCTATTTCCTTTATAGCTTCTTGCAGACCTTCTGGCGTTCTACCCATACCTACTTTATTCCACATAATATTTCCTAGTTTTTTATGGAAATAATCTACGGAATGAGTTCCTTTATTATTAAGGAAAAACTCTACTTTATCTTTCACGCCTTTTTCTGCCTCGTCAAATGCAGGAGAATCAGTAGGGATAGCCCCTGTACGAATGTCCGCAGAAAGATAATCCGCAATGGTATAAGGCAATACGAAATATCCATCTGCCAAACCTTGCATCAGGGCAGAAGCCCCAAGTCTATTCGCTCCGTGGTCTGAGAAATTCGCCTCACCAATCACGAAACAACCTGGAATAGTGGACATTAAGTTATAATCTACCCAAACGCCACCCATAGTATAATGCACGGCAGGATAAATCTTCATCGGTGTTACATAAGGGTCATCGGCGGTGATTTTTTCGTACATTTGGAAAAGGTTTCCGTACTTTTCTTCTACCCATTTTCTACCCAAATCATAGATTTGTTGTTCAGACGGATTGTGAATATTTTTCTCCGTAGCCGCCTCTCTACCTTTCTTCATAATTTCAGTAGAGAAATCTAGGTATACCCCCTCTTTAGTATCATTATTTTCTATACCATACCCAGCATCACATCTTTCTTTTGCTGCTCTGGAAGCCACATCACGAGGCACCAAGTTACCAAATGCGGGGTATCTTCTTTCCAAATAATAATCTCTATCTTCTTCTTTAATGTTTTCAGGTCTTAATTTCCCTTCACGGATGGCAACTGCATCTTCAATCTTTTTCGGTACCCAAATTCTACCAGAGTTACGAAGAGATTCAGACATCAAAGTTAGTTTTGATTGTTGAGTTCCGTGAACTGGAATACAAGTAGGGTGAATTTGCACGAAACAAGGGTTTGCGAAATACGCTCCTTTTTTGTGGATTTTCCAAGCGGCAGACGCATTAGAACCCATTGCATTCGTGGAAAGGAAATACACATTTCCGTAACCACCAGAAGCGATAACCACTGCGTGTGCCGAGTGTCTTTCAATCTCACCTGTCACCAAATTTCTTGCGATGATTCCTCTTGCTTTACCATCTACAATAACCAAATCCATCATCTCGTGGCGGTTGTACATTTTGATACGCCCTTTACCTATCTGGCGACTCATCGCAGAATACGCTCCTAAAAGCAACTGCTGACCTGTCTGCCCTTTTGCATAGAAAGTTCTTTTTACCTGAACCCCACCGAAAGAGCGATTGTCTAGCTGACCGCCATACTCACGACCGAAAGGAACTCCCTGTGCCACACATTGGTCTATAATATTAGCAGAAACCTCCGCAAGACGATATACATTCGCCTCTCTTGCTCGGTAATCTCCACCTTTTATTGTATCATAAAATAATCTATATGTAGAGTCTCCATCTCCTTGATAGTTTTTTGCCGCATTGATACCTCCTTGTGCTGCAATAGAGTGAGCTCTTCTCGGAGAATCTTGATAGCAAAATGCCTTTACATTATAGCCTTGCTCTGCCAAAGTAGCAGCTGCTGAACCACCAGCCAAACCTGTCCCTACCACAATAACATCAATTTTGTCGCGGTTATTTGGTGCAACAAGGTTCATATGGTCTTTATGATTTTTCCATTTGTCCTTCAATGGACCTGCTGGAATTTTAGAATCTAATTTGCTCATATTATTGATATTATTGTTGAGTTACAAAATGAAAAATTGCTACAAAAATAAATCCTGCTGGGATAAGAATAGAATACCACTTGCCCAAAGCCATTATTACAGGCGTATATTTAGGATGTCTTGCCCCAATAGACTGGAAAGAAGACTGGAAACCGTGTGCCAAATGCAAACCTAAAAGCACAAAGCACAAAACATAAGCCACTACCCTCCAAAGAGCGGTAAATTTAGACTGTAAATGCTCAAATTCAGTTTCAGGATGCACAGCCCCAAAATAGTTTTTAGAGATAGTAGGCACCCAAAAATCTGCCAAGTGTAACACCAAAAACGCAAGCACCACACCACCTGAAATAATCATATTTCTTGACATCCAAGTAGAGTTTGCAGCTGCCCCATTCACAGCGTACTTCACTGGTCTTGCCTTGTTGTTTTTCAGTTCTAAAACAAAGCCCATCACAAAATGGAAAATAACCCCAAAAAGCAAAATAGGCTGCATAAGAAACTGAACAACTGGGTTACTACCCATAAAGTGCGAAGCTTCATTAAACGCATCTCCGCTGAAAACCGAAATGAGATTTACAGAAAGGTGCATCACAAGGAAAATGAGCAAAAACATTGCAGACAATGCCATTGCGTACTTCCTACCGATAGTAGAACTCGTTAAACCTGCCATATAATTTGTTTTATTTTTTGATTTTGGACAAAAATAAACATTGTGAGGTATAGAGAAAAATGAGAAACCTCATAAAAACATAGTTTGTAATTTTTCTAAATAATTAAAATTAATCAATTATTCATTAAATTGGTTTTTATTTTATCATTTTAACATCTATGTTTTCAGATGAAAGCACCTTTATTTCAACTTCTTTTTCTCTTACAGAAACTAAATAAGGATTAATAATATAAGATTTAACTTTCTCTAAATCAACATCATTAGGAACTAAAAACAAAACCTTATCTTTTGTCTTTACCGAAATAATTTCTTTATCAAAATAAAAATGAGATAGAGTTTCGTTTTTATGATATTGATAAACATCAAGCCCTATTTTTATTAATATAAAAAACAAGGATAGGTATATGAAATTGAAAATATTTTTAGAATTAAACTTCAAAAATACAAAACGAAGGCTATAAATCATCATAAACAGCACCAATATTTCCAAAAAAGTCATCGGAATTTTGTCTATAAAAACCACTTGAAAATCCGCAAACCAAGATATCAGCCCATCATAAAGGGAATACAGCCAATCCGAAATACCATCAAAAGCCGTGAAAACCGCCATCAGTAAAGAGAAAATAATAATGATTTGAGCAAATGGAATAACCACCAAATTGGATACAAAAGACACTAAAGAAAACTGATGAAAATAGTATAAAATCAGAGGTAAAGTAGCGAACTGAGCCGCCAATGTAACGGAGAAAATATTAATAAAAAATCGTGTAATTTTCTTTCTTCGCCAAAGTTTAGGAAATAGAGATAATATAGGAGAATTAAGCCAATAAATCCCCAAAACTGCAATGAAAC
Source organism: Bergeyella zoohelcum (assembly GCA_030523905.1). Classification (GTDB taxonomy): domain Bacteria; phylum Bacteroidota; class Bacteroidia; order Flavobacteriales; family Weeksellaceae; genus JAUNHO01. The sequence goes on along the minus strand of JAUNHO010000026.1, from coordinate 4,356 downwards.
TCAGCTGAAAACCAACATCATACAGCTGATGAGTATCCACCGATAAAATAAGCAAACCTGCCAATGCCATAGCGTGAAGCAAATCTGGTTTGCGTTGCAACATCACACTAATAAAATATGCCGTGAGCATCACACAAGATCGTACCACAGAATTGCCAAAACCTATAAATATAGCAAATAACCAAATGAAAATCAGACTAATAAAAATAGCATAACGATGCCATCTGAACGGCAAAAATCTTTGAAAAACAAAAAGAAAAAACGCAAAAATAATCCCTATATGTGTCCCCGAAATCGCCAAAAGATGTATCAATCCAGATTTTTGGAAATCTCTCGTTACCTCCGCATCCATTTCTGTTCGGTCTGCTAAAACAATACCTTTCATAAAGTTTCTAGATTTATCAGAAATGGAAAGATTATCAATTTTCTTTAAGACTTCAAAGCGTTTTTGGGCTATTTTTTCAGAAAAGCTCAAATCATTTCTTGGGGAAATTTCAACCTCATCAGAACTATAAATCTGATAAAAAATTTGTCTTCGTGCAAGGTATTTAGCATAATCAAACTGATAGGAATGCTCCGCAGGTTTCGTAGGATTGATATAAACTTCCGCCTTATAATAATGCTGAAAATCAAAGTCTTGATAAGTTTTAGGATAACTAAAAACGGCTTTATTTGGTTTCTCATTTACCCAAAAACTTACTTCATAGCGTTTGTTTTTCTCATTAGAATTCAGTTTTTTATCTACCTTAAAAACTATGTTTTGCTTCCCTTCAAATACCTGATTTTCAGTTATTCGTGTATTAAAAGAATGCAAAAATATTCCTAAAATAAAGAATAAAAAACATAGAAAAACAGGACGAAATCTGATGATTTTAAGGCTTTTATAGAATGAAACCAAAACCATCAATAAGCTGAATATCAATAAAATAAATGCAAAAACAATCTCTATAAACACCCACTCCCGAAATACAATCCCAAGAATAAGGCATATCGTAACGATAAATAGAGGTTGTTTTTGCATTTTATTGGATATATCTCCCTTTTACTCCGTTATTTTCAGATTTAATTCTTGCAATTGTTCGTCTGCAATACTGCTCGGAGCGTCTATCATCACATCTCTTCCGCTGTTGTTTTTAGGGAAAGCTATATAATCTCTAATCACCTCGTTGCCATCTAAAATCGCTACCAATCTATCAAAACCGAACGCTAAACCTGCGTGTGGCGGAGCTCCATATTTAAAGGCGTTCATCAGGAAGCCAAACTGTTTCTCTGCCTCTTCTGGTGTGAAACCAAGCAAATCAAACATCATTGATTGCAATTCTTTATCGTAAATCCTTACCGAACCACCGCCAATTTCATTGCCATTTAATACCAAATCATAGGCGTTGGCTCTTGCCTTACCTGCATCAGTTTTCAGAAGTGGAATATCCTCCGTTTTTGGAGAAGTGAATGGGTGGTGCATTGCGTGGTATCTTTGGATTTCCTCGTCCCATTCCAAAAGTGGAAAATCTATGACCCAAAGCGGTGCAAACTCATTGCCTTTCCTTAACCCAAGTTGGTTGCCTAGCTCCATTCTCAATGCGGAAAGTTGGGTTCTTACCTTGTTGGTTTCGCCACTCATTATCAGCATTAAATCTCCTGCTTTTGCACCGAATTTATCGGCAATGGCTTTCAAATCTTCTTCATTATAGAATTTATTGACAGATGAAGTTATAACTCCATCTTCTTGGAATTTCACCCAAACCATTCCTGTCGCTCCTATTTGCGGGCGTTTCACCCAATCTACTAGGGCGTCTATTTGCTTTCTGGTATAGTTGGCACAGCCTTCTACATTAATCCCCACAACCAATTCAGCTTCATCAAAAATCTTGAAATCTTTGCCTTTTACAAGGTCATTCAGTTCCACAAATTTCATTCCGAAACGAATATCAGGCTTGTCGTTTCCATAGGTTTTCATCGCTTCATCAAAGGTCATTCTTGGGAATTTACCGAAATCCTTGCCTGTAACTTCTTTCAGCAAATGAGCCGTCATTCCCTCAAAAATTTGCATCACATCTTCCTGCTCCACGAACGCCATTTCGCAATCTATTTGGGTAAATTCAGGCTGTCGGTCGGCTCTCAAATCCTCATCTCGGAAGCATTTCACAATTTGGAAATACCTATCCATACCGCCCACCATTAGAAGTTGCTTAAAAGTCTGTGGCGACTGCGGAAGGGCGTAAAACTGACCAGCATTCATACGGCTTGGCACTACAAAATCCCTTGCTCCCTCGGGTGTAGATTTAATGAGAACTGGCGTTTCTACCTCTATGAAACCTTTATCCGACAAATAATTTCTTACTTTCTGTGCCATCTTGTGGCGGAAGATAAGTTTGTCCTTCACAGGATTTCTGCGAATGTCTAGATAGCGGTATTTCATACGGAGTTCCTCACCGCCATCGGTTTCGTCTTCTATGGTAAAAGGTGGAAGCTCTGCCTTGTTGAGAATATTCAGTTTTTCTACCAAAATTTCTATTTCCCCCGTTGGGATTTTTGGGTTTTTAGAGCTTCTTTCAATCACGATTCCTTCCACTTGAATCACAAACTCACGCCCTAGCTTTTTGGCTTCGGTGAGCAATTCTTCGGAGGAACGCTCGGCATCAAACACGAGTTGGGTAATGCCATATCGGTCGCGGAGGTCTATCCAAAGGACAAAACCTTTATCGCGAATGGTCTGCACCCAGCCACTCAAAGTTACTTTTTCATTGATATTTTTCTGCGAAAGTTCGCCATTGGTATGCGTTCTGAACATATTTTGAATATTTTTATTGTAAAATTAGTATTAAAGTACAAAGATAAAGAGATAATTTGAATTGATTCGCTTAAATCCCCCTTATTTCGGTGCTTTATATATCGGGACATTGCTACACGCCTCACCAAACATCAGGGATTTCACTATGGGGATAAGGCTTTCTACCAGCTCTACATAGGCGTTTTCTGGGATATATTTATCGGTGCAACCCTTTACCAATACGCGTTTATTTTGCAATTCGGAAAAATCATATTCTTTTACAGCATCGTGAAAAAGCAATGTTTCCAAATCCTCTCTTTTGCCAAAAACAATCTTTTTAGCAGTGCCAGAAAGCCTAGCGGTGAGCAAAAAATACGCCCATAGGGGGACAATAGCCTCCGCCGAATTGTAGATATACACAAAGGTATTTTCGTAATCTTGCACCTGTATATTGGCTACTTTTTCTCGGAAATCTTTCTCTTTCAAAATCAGCCCTTGCCAGAGAAAATCTTTTAGGTCAATACCTTTTCTTTCTCCTTTTGGTAGCAAATCGCTAATATCAAAATTGACCAAACCACTCTCGGCAACTCTGTTTTTTATTTCAAATTCTTCGGACATATTTTCATTCTATTTATCAAAATAATTCAACTCTTCTTAACACACCTCAAATTGGGTTAAAATAATAGCATTTTGAATTTTCTTGATTAATTATTTTATTTTGAAATATTTTTGATAGGGAATTAAAATCAGAATAAATAAGTAACAAGCTATCCCCAAAAAACCTGCTAACGGCTCCCATTGAAATAAAAAACGAATACCCCAAGCGACTAGCAAACTGAACAATATGAAAACAAAAAATCTAAAAACAATACTTCTCATTCTTTTATAATTATTGCAATATTACTGGTGTTTTACCATCGGTTATGATGACCTTATTCTGTGTATTTCTAATGGCTTCTATCCATTTTTCTTGAAGCAGTTTAGCATCTAGACCTTGTGATTTTACTCGGTTGGCTTCTGCTTCTATCTTTGCTTTTTCCAGATTCATCTTGGCTACTTGGAGTTCATTCCTTACCTGTTCCGCCTGTTGTATGGCATTATTTCGTTGTTCTATTGCTTTTGCCATAGATTCTGGCGGTCGCAAACCTGATGTTAAGTTATTGAGTTGAAACAACTTACCCGAAAAATCGGTTTTCAATCTTGCCTCTACTTGTTTTTCAAAGGCATTAAGGTTGTTCATCAGGCTATCCGTAGAATAATTTCTTGCTTCTTCTCGGTAAGCATTGATGACCAATTTATTCAAAATAGCATCTTCTACATTATCCATCATAACCTGTGGCTGACTGATTCCCAGATGTTTATAACTAAACACTATATCTACACCTTTACCTCTTATCGGCTGATATTGATATGATGGATCCACCGTGAACACTCCTGCATCTTTTGCATTCACAGTAACCTCTTTGGGGTCGCCAGATGTTTCAAACATAGGAACTTGATAGAGCGTAACGCCTGGAAATGCCGTCCATTGCCTACCAGTAACGGTTTTGAAATCACTCTTTCCGTTCCTACCATAATTTTCCATT
>JAUNHO010000025.1 GCA_030523905.1 Bergeyella zoohelcum | reverse complement strand
AGACGAGCTAGATGCTAAACTAAACGAAGGAGCAGAAAAAACCCGAAAAATAGCCCATCAAACCTTGGAAAGAGTGAGGAAAAGTTTGGGGATGAGATAGAAGATTAAGAGAAAACCAATGGCAAAAACCTTTCGTTCAAAGATATTTATTGCGTTTATTTTGATGAATATCGTTGTCGTTTCGGCGATAGCGTATTTCAGTTATAGGCAAAATCTTACCGCTTTCCGAAAGGAAAAACTAAAAGACATCAAGCGAGTAGATGGGCATATAGAGAAGAATTTTAAGTCTATCTTTAATGCTGATAATCAGCTTGATGAAAAGAAAATAGAGAGTGTAAGGCAACGCGTATTTGAGTTGGCTAATGTCTATAATCTCCGCATTAATATCTATGATACCGATGGCGTTTTGCTTGTGAGTAGCTACCAAGTAAAAGACAGGCTGGGCGATTCTCTTCTCCGTGAGATAGGCACGAAGGAAATCGTTATAAAAGACGAGGCGGTTTCTAATACTGCGGATACGCTATATAGCCGTTTTATTTCCGTAAAAAACGAAGTGGGAGGCTCTATTGCGATTATCAATACCCAGAATATCATCAATGAGGAGACGATTGATATACAAGGGTTCGCCGTGTTGAAATATTATTCTTTTTTGGCGTTTTTCATTATTCTTTTGGGGGCGTATATTGCTTGGTTTGTATCTAAAAACTTGACGAAGAAAATAGGAAATATTTCCTCCAAACTTGAAAAAACCGATGTTTCTTACCTAGATAAATCCATAGAATATACCGAAAATGATGAGATAAAACCTTTGGTAGATGCCTATAATAATATGCTCGGTCGGCTGAAGGAGCAAACAGCGATGATAAAGCAAAGCCAAAGGAAAGAAACCCTGCGAGAAGTAGCGAAAAAGATGGCTCACGAGATTAATAATCCGCTTACGCCACTACGCCTCACGGTGCAGAATTTCCAAAGAAAATATGATCCAAACGACCCCAACAACACACAGAAAGTAAAGACCCTTACCGATTCTGTGATTCATCATATAGACATTATTTCCGCGATTACCAAGTCGCTTTCTACTCACTTTGATGCCATTTCTACCAATCATCAGCAGAGTATAGAAGTGGTGGAGGTCGTTCGCCGTACGCTGGATATTTTCCCGCCTACCATCGTGAGTTTTTCCACCAATGTGGAGCGGTTGGATTTCAATATAGACACCATTTCCATCACCAGAGTCATTACCAATATTGTGAAAAACAGTATACAGGCGGCTAATGGCAAGGAGCATATGCAGATACAAGTTGCCATCAAGGACAATGAAAAAGATTTCACGATTACCATCAAGGACAATGGTTCTGGCATTCCAGATGAGATAAAAAATAAAATCTTTGAGAGAGAATTTACTACCAAAGAGACAGGCACGGGCTTTGGGCTTTTTATGGTGAAAGAGATTATAGAAGATTACAACGGCAAAATTTGGTTTGAAAGTAACGATGGCGAAGGGACTATTTTTTATATTCTTTTCAAGAAATAATGTATTTTTGTCCTTTCAAATAAAAAAATAATAATCAGTTTGATGAAAGATAAAGGAATAATAGCAGTATTGAGTTTCTTTGTTTTAGGACTTTTGGGGTATATTGGCTATCAGAAAGTAAATGAAGGAATGACCGAAGCGGAAATGAAAAGCGAGATGCAAAGCATAAAATCTGACTATGAATTGCTACAAAGAGACCTAGAAAAAAATATGAATAACCTCCATTTGAGTAACGAAATTATTAACGCTCAAAAGGAGAAAATAGAAGCTATTTTTAGTAAAAGTAAAATAACCGAAGCAGAGCTGGAAGAGGCTAAAAAACTAATGAAAAGCATCTCCAACGGCGTGATGGAAGAATACCAAAGAAGGGTGAAAAACCTACAAATAGATAAGGATTCTCTTTCTAAAATCAACGAAAATACAGAGGGGAAATTACTAGGACTTAATAAGAAAATACTAGAACTAGAAACTGCCAAAACCGCAATAGAAACTGCCAAAACAATGGTGGATAAAAAATACACGGCGGAGAAAAAAGAATCCGAGCGGAAAACCATTTTACTGAAACAGGCATCGGCGTTGTCATTGTCCAATTTTACTCTAAAAAGCATTAAAGTAAGAAATAATGGCAAGGAAGTGGAAACCAGTAGGGCTTCAAGAATTGATAAAATCAAGGTAAGTTTTGACATCAATGAAAATTTTATAGCCGAGGAAGGAGCCAAAGACCTTTATATAGTGGTCTATAAGCCAGACGAAACCATTGCTACCTTTGAGAACGCTGCTGGCGGACTTATTACTTCCAATGGTAGGGATATAAAGTACTCCGACAAAATAGTTATCAACTATGTAAAACAATCTGAAAACACCATAGAATTTGAGTGGAAAGGTACAGAGTTTCAGCGTGGTAAGTATCAGATAGATGTTTATCAAAAAATGCCAAAAGATGTAGTGAAAATAGGCGGAGCAGCCAAAAATCTAGAATAAAACACCACGAAATGCTACAAGGAAAGAAAATTTTGCTCATTGTTTCAGGGGGGATTGCAGCGTATAAAATCAATTCTCTCGTAAGAGATTTCATCAAAAAACAAGCGGAGGTAAAGGTCGTTCTCACACCTTCTGCGGAAAATTTTGTGTCTAAATTGACGCTTTCTACCTTGTCTAAAAATCCTGTTTTTACTAGTTTTTATACCGAAAATGGCGAGTGGAATAATCATATAGACTTGGCACTTTGGGCAGATGTGGTTCTTGTGGCTCCTTGCACAGCGAATACTCTGGCGAAGATGGTCAGTGGGCAGTGTGATAATCTTGCGTTGGCGGTTTATATGTCTGCGAAATGCCCTGTGTTTATCGCTCCTGCAATGGATTTGGATATGTACGCTCACCCTTCTACAAAACGAAATTTAGATTGTGCAGAGTCGTATGGTCATCACATTATCCCAGCCGAATTTGGCGAGTTGGCGAGTGGTCTCGTGGGGCAGGGTAGATTGGCAGAGCCTGAAACCATTTTGAAAACCATTGAGGATTTTTTTGAGACTCAAACCGAGACTTTATTTAAGGATAAAAAAGTTTTGCTTACCGCAGGACCTACCTACGAAGCCCTTGACCCTGTGCGGTTTATAGGCAATCATTCTTCTGGGAAAATGGGTTTTTCCATTGCCGAAGAACTAGCAAAACGAGGTGCAAAAGTGATTCTCATTTCAGGACCTACTTCCTTGAAAATCAATCATTCTAATATAGAAATCCATCGTGTGGTTTCTGCAAAGGAGATGTACAATGCCGTTTTTAGCCATTACGATGAGGTAGATGTGGCGATAGCAAGTGCCGCCGTTGCCGACTATGCTCCAAAGGAAATTGCCCCAGAAAAAATTAAAAAAAATGACGAGGAAATGACGATTACTTTGGTGAAAAATCCTGATATTCTTCGTACAATGGGCAACCGAAAACAACAGCAGATTTTGGTAGGATTTGCTTTGGAAACTGAAAACGAGCAACAAAACGCCCTAGCGAAACTCCAAAAGAAAAACCTTGATATGATAGTCCTCAATTCTCTAAAAGACGAAGGGGCTGGTTTCCAAGGAGATACCAATAAAATAAAAATAATAACCCAAAACGAAACCCAGAGTTTTCCTGTGAAATCTAAACAAGAAGTGGCAAAGGATATTTTGGACTTTATAGAAACTCATTTCTTGAAATAAAAACTTAAAAAAAGCGTTCAATAAAATAAAAAAATGAAACAAATATTCTCTTTACTCATCGCGGTTTTCTTTTCCAGTTCCCTATTTTCGCAGGAGTTATTGGCAAATGTTCAGGTCAATTATGCCCAAGTTGGTGGGAGCAATGTACAGGTTTATAAAACTTTGGAAAAAAACTTACGAGATTTTATCAATAATACAAGTTGGACAGGTAAAAAACTTCAAAATTTTGAAAAAACCAAGTGTAATTTTGCCATTGTTATCAATTCCAGAGAGGGGAATAATCGTTTCAAAGCATCGGTGGTGGTACAGGCGGTTCGCCCAGTTTTCAATTCGGTTTATGAGTCGCCACTTATCAACTTGAATGATACCAATTTTGAGTTTGAATATAATGAAAATGAGAATCTTATCTTTAACGAAAGACAATTTTCAGGCAAAAATTTAATCGATGTAATTTCCTTTTATGTCTATATTATTTTAGGCTATGATGCCGATAGTTTCAAGGCAAATGGTGGGCAACAATGGTTTGAAAAAGCTCAAAAAATCTCTCAAAATTCTCAAAACCAAAGATACGGCGGTTGGTCTGCGATGGAAGGTCCAAGAACGAGAGCCAATTTGGTGGATAATCTCCTAAAACCCGATGCTAAAACCTTGCGTTCGGCGGTCTATTCGTATCATAGGCAAGGGCTTGATAATCTGTATAATACGAACCAGAATTCGGCGAAAAGGTCTATCTATTTAGCCCTAATGACCTTGAAAGTTTATGAAAGCAATTTCCAAATGAATTATCCGTTCAATGTCTTTATTGAGAGCAAAAAGAACGAAATCTATGATATTTTTGCCAACGGAGACAATACGGCAATCAAGATAATGGATTTACGAAACCTGATGAATACTTTTTACCCAAAAGATACCGATACCAAGTGGAATAAATGGAAATAGTAGCTTTTGATTAATACGACTAAATTTGCAGTATGCTAAACCGAATTTTTATACAAAATTTTGCCCTTATAGAGACTTTGGACATCAGTTTATCCAAAGGTTTGCAGGTGATTACTGGGGAGACTGGGGCAGGAAAATCTATTATTTTAGGGGCTTTACGCCTTATTTTAGGGGAAAGAGCCGATGTAAAATCCATTCAAAATTCTGAAAAAAAATCCATAGTAGAGGCAGAGTTTTCGGTCTCCGATACATTGAAGCTTTTTTTTGATGAAAACGATTTGGATTTTGAAAATCAGACCATTATAAGACGAGAAATTCTTACGAGTGGGAAATCCAGAGCCTTCATCAATGATGTGCCTGTAACGCTAGATGTACTGAAAGACTTGTCTTCCAAGCTGATTGACATCCACTCGCAGTTCGAGACTTCTAATTTATTCAACGAAGATTATCAGTTCAAAATCATTGATGGTCTTAGCGAGAATAAAACATTAATCATTACTTATAAAACTCTTTTTTCGGAGTTTAGAACGCTAAAAACTCAACTAGAAAAATACAAACGAAAACTAGAAGAGGGAAATAAGGAGAACGACTATAAGCAGTTTATTCTGAATGAGTTAGAAGAAGCTGATTTAGATAATTTAGATTTTGAAAATCTTCAAAATCAGTTGTCTATGCAGGAAAATGCGGAGAGCATCGTGGAAAATCTTTCCCAAATTTTGGGGCGTATAGACCAAGATGAGATTGGGGTGCTGGGGCATCTGTCTGAAATCCGAAATCTTTTGTCAAAAACCGCCAATCTTTCATCGCATTTTGAGGAGATAGATGAGCGTTTTACAAGCATTTTTGAGGAGTTCAAAGACTTTGTTTCCGACCTTCAAGACAAGGCAGAAAATATAGAAATAGATGCCCAGTCGTTGTTTTTTTTAACGGAAAAAGTCAATAGAATTAATGCGTTGTTCCTGAAACACAATGTCAATTCCGTAGAGGCTTTAATCCAAATAAGAGACGAACTCTCTGGCGAGCAGGCGGGCTTTTCGGAACTGGAAGAAAAAATCGCAGAGACGGAAGAGCAAATCGCAGAAAAGGAGGCACTTTTATCAAAACTAGCCACCGAACTTTCTGAAAATAGACAAAAAAGTATTCCTGTTTTTGTCGAGAAAACGGAGCATCTTTTGAAACAACTAGGACTTGAAAAGGCTAAAATAGAGGTGGCTTTATCTGAAACCCAGACCTTTACGGAATTTGGTAAAGAGGGCATTGCTATCTTGTTTCAGGCGAATTCAGGCTTTCCGATGAAGCCAATTCAGTCGGCTATTTCTGGTGGAGAGCGTTCGCGTGTGATGCTTGCCGTGAAAAAAATAATGGCAGAAAATTCCGAGTTGCCTACTCTCATTTTAGACGAGATTGATACGGGAGTTTCGGGCAAAGTAGCCGATGAAATGGGCAAAGTAATGAAAGATATGGCGAGCTATATGCAGCTGATAGTCATTTCCCATTTGGCACAAGTGGCGGCAAAAGGCGACAATAACTATAAGGTATTGAAACAGGATATTGATGGCAAAACGCAGTCTAATATCATACCTCTTTCGGAGGCGGAAAAATTGCAAGAAATCGCCCAACTGCTCTCTGGTAGCAAGGTAACGGAAGCCGCATTGCAACAAGCAAAGGAACTAATGGAATAGGTAATATTTTAATTGAAAATAAAAAATCCCTCACTATTTTAGCGAGGGATTTATTGTAGGTGTGGGTAGTGAGAATTATTTCAAACTGCCTACCATATCTTCTGGTTTTACCCATTCGTCAAACTGCTCGGCGGTAAGAAGCCCCAAATTAATTGCCTCTTCTTTCAATGTAGTGCCATTTTTATGAGCGGTTTTAGCAATTTTTGCCGCATTTTCATACCCAATATGCGTATTGAGAGCCGTTACCAACATCAGAGATTTATCCACTAATTCCTTTATTCTCACTTCATTTGGCTCTATTCCTACGGCACAATGGTCGTTGAACGAGATACAAGCATCCGCCAAAAGCTGAGCCGATTGAAGGAAATTGTACGCCATTACAGGTTTGAAAACATTCAGTTCGTAGTTACCTTGCGTTCCTGCGAAAGAGATAGTCGTATCATTTCCAAGCACTTGAGCGCAGACCATTGTCATTGCTTCGTTTTGTGTAGGATTTACTTTTCCTGGCATAATAGAAGAACCAGGCTCGTTTTCTGGAATGAAAATTTCTCCAATACCAGAACGCGGCCCAGATGCCAATAAACGAATATCTTGTGCAATTTTGAAAAGCGAAACGGCTAATTGTTTCAATGCACCGTGTGTTTCTACGATGGCATCGTGTGCAGCGAGTGCTTCAAATTTATTAGGAGCCGTTACGAAAGGAAGATTAGTGAATTTAGCAATGTATTCTGCCACTTTCACATCGTAACCTTGTGGGGTGTTTAGCCCTGTACCTACTGCGGTTCCGCCGAGAGCCAATTCTTTCAAGTGGGAAAGTGTGTTCTCTATTGCTTTTTTCGCGTAGTCCAGTTGAGCTACATAGCCAGAAAATTCTTGTCCCAAAGTGAGTGGCGTAGCATCCATAAGGTGCGTTCTACCGATTTTTACGATGTCTTTGAATTTCTTAGCCTTTTCGTCCAGTGTGTTACGGAGTTTTTCTAGTGCTGGGAGCGTATGCTCTACCACCTTTTTGTAAGCGGCAATGTGCATTGCGGTAGGGTAGGTATCGTTGGAGGATTGGGATTTATTCACATCGTCATTCGGGTGAATGATGGATTTTTCCCCGAGTTTCCCACCATTATTAAAATGAGCTCTATTGGAAACTACTTCATTCACATTCATATTAGATTGCGTCCCAGAACCCGTTTGCCAAATCACGAGAGGGAACTGGTCATTGAGTTTCCCTTCAAGGATTTCGTCGCACACATTGGCAATTAAGTCTCTTTTTTCAGCAGGAAGTACTCCCAAATCGCAGTTAGCATATGCTGCTGCTTTTTTCAGATAGGCGAAAGCCTCTATAATCTCCTGTGGCATAGAGCCTTCTGGCCCTATTTTGAAGTTGTTGCGAGAGCGTTCTGTTTGTGCTCCCCAAAATTTGTCTGCGGGAACTCTCACTTCCCCCATTGTGTCGTGTTCTACTCTGTAGTCCATAGCGATTTATTATTTATTTTTTGAATTAAATTCAATGGATTAAAACTCCCCAAATTTACGAAAAAAAACGAAATACAAATGCAGTGAATGATGTTTTTTTCTGAAAACGATAAGTTTTTAATTTGTATTAAATCTAAATTAATGATTAATGATAATAAAATGTAGGATAAAGTTTTTGTAGATACTGAAAAATAGTTTAATTTTGTCCGAAAATATCATAGAGCGATGTTAGTAATATTAGAATTGTGGCCTTTTTACCAATTTCTTTGGTTCTTATTCTTTGCAGCAATGTTCCTTGCTGGGTTTTGGTGCATTTTTATGTTCTTCGGGGTAGTTATTCCTATGTGGCTTACACAGGGAGTGGCAGAATACTTTGGTAAGACAAGTCCATTTGACCCAGAGGAGATAAGAAGAAAGACTTTGCCAGAGCAAGGTGCAGAGGTTATCTATAATAACCCAAAAGGAGATGGGCCATTTGTTCATCATCACGATAATCACGGTCATCATTAATTTGGTGTCATTGCTTTTCTCCCTGAATTTGAGAAAAGTAATCTCAAAGCAAAACGATATATAATACCGAAATCACTATCATTTTTATTGATGGTGATTTTTTGTTATGTATATTTTAGGAATAAAATAATGTACAGAATCTTGGAATTTAGCAATAACTTACTCAAAGATGTATCGTATTTTCATTCTAATTCCTATCTTTGCAGTTGCAAAAAATAAAAAATGTCAAAATCATTAATACCAAAACTAGAAGCAATAAAGCAACGATACAATGAGGTTGCGGATTTAATCATTCAGCCTGATGTGATTTCCGACCAAAAACGCTATTCATCTCTTAATAAAGAATATAGCGATTTGGGGAAAATCGTGAAGGTTTTTGATGAATACAAAGGTGCGTTGGATACCATTGCGGAGTCCGATGAAATCATCGCCGATGGTTCTGATAGAGATTTGGTGGATTTGGCAAAAATGGAAAAACTAGAAGCACAAGATAAAATCCCTGCTTTGGAGGAAGAGCTGAAAGTGTTGCTTATTCCGAAAGACCCAGCCGATGATAAAAATGCCATAGTGGAACTCCGAGCAGGAACTGGGGGAGACGAGGCGGCGATTTTCGTGGAGGATATATATAGAATGTATGCGATGTACTTCAAAACTAAAGGTTGGAGACACGAAATCACAGATTCCAACGAAGCGGCAAAAGGCTATAAGGAATTGATAATGAAGGTGGAAGGCGATAGCGTGTATGGAATTATGAAGTTTGAATCTGGCGTTCATCGTGTGCAGAGAGTTCCAGAAACCGAGTCTCAGGGGCGTGTGCATACTTCGGCGATTACGGTGGCGGTGCTTCCAGAAGCAGAAGAGGTAGATGTGGAAATCAATCCAGCGGATATAGAGATGCAGACTTCTCGTTCAGGGGGAGCAGGTGGGCAGAATGTCAATAAAGTAGAGACAAAAGTACAGCTTACTCACAAACCATCGGGAATTGTAGTGGTGTGTCAGCAGGCTCGTTCTCAGTTGGCAAACCGTGAATTGGCAATGGAGATGCTCCGTGCAAAGTTATACGATATTAAACTTCAAGAAGTAGTGGGAGACATTGCTGCACAGCGTAAAACAATGGTTTCTACAGGAGACCGCTCGGCGAAAATTAAGACTTATAACTATCCGCAAGGGCGTGTAACCGACCATA
>JAUNHO010000024.1:8162-9693 GCA_030523905.1 Bergeyella zoohelcum | reverse complement strand
AGAAGGAAATGATAATATTTTGAAGGCTTTTTCTGATGGAAAACTAGTAACCTATGCCGTAAATAAACTATTCCGCGTGGAGTATCTGCGTGAAAATCAATTGTATTTTGTGAAAGGTTTATTTGCCCAAGATGAACTTTGGACTTTTCATTTGGTCTTAAAAATGAATAAAATTGCCATTCACAAAGGGATAACCTATACTTATTACTTGCATAAAAAATCGGTGATACATAATAGAAATAAACGAAATTTTGACAATTGGTTTACCATCGGGCAACATATAGATAAAGCTCTACGAGAAGAAAAAAATGGCGATAGAAAAACCTTAATACAAAAGTATCTTATTGATTATAAAAACTTTACCTTACAGATGAACTGGAAAGCCCAGCAAAATGAACAACTCTGGAAAGAGAGTTACACTAACTATAAGACTTTGAGTTCTTTGAGCATTTGGGATTATTTTTCATCTCAATACTCTACTGATACCAAAAAGAAGAATTTTTTTGATAATCTCCCTACCAATTTGGGTTATAAAATATTCCGAAAACGATGGGGAAACTAAAAATAAAAAACTGCGAAATAAAGAGTTCCGCAGTTTTTTTGTGTTATAATCTATCGTCTGATTGTTTTAGAATGCCTTTTACATCGTAAGTAATGGCGTTTTCTTTCTTCAAATGATCTAAATCTAAATCTGAAAACTCTCTATGTGCTACACCTAATACCACCGCATCAAATTTTTGATTATCAGATAATTTTGTTTCAGATTTTATGCCATATTCGTGCATTACTTCGGTAGGATTTGCCCAAGGGTCGTAAGTAGTAACTTTTACCCCAAAATCTTCCAAAGCAGCGATGACATCTATAATCTTGGTATTCCTCACATCAGGGCAATTTTCCTTGAAAGTTACCCCCAGCATCAGCACTTCTGCCCCATTCACATTGATGTTTTTCTTTATCATTGCTTTCACTACCTGCTCGGCTACATATTTTCCCATAGAATCATTTAGCCTTCTACCTGCTAAAATTATCTCTGGATGATAGCCATATTCTTGTGCTTTTTGAGCCAAATAATACGGATCTACGCCTATGCAATGCCCGCCAACAAGACCTGGTTTGAAAGGAAGGAAATTCCATTTTGTACCTGCGGCTTCTAGAACTGCGTGAGTATCTATCCCCATTAGATTGAAGATTTTTGCCAATTCATTTACGAAAGCTATATTAATATCTCTCTGTGAGTTTTCTATCACTTTTGCGGCTTCGGCTACCTTAATGGTAGGGGCTAAATGCGTTCCTGCGGAGATAACGGATTTATACAAATCATTCACTACTTTACCGATTTCAGGAGTAGAACCAGAGGTTACTTTAAGTATTTTTTCCACCGTATGCTCTTTATCCCCTGGGTTGATTCTCTCTGGTGAATATCCTGCAAAGAAATCTTCATTGAATTTCAAACCAGAAGTTTTTTCTACTACTGGAATACAATCTTCTTCCGTAGCACCAGGATAAACCGTTGATTCATAGATAACTATAT
>JAUNHO010000024.1:2247-8152 GCA_030523905.1 Bergeyella zoohelcum | reverse complement strand
CGTTTCACTGGCTTTTACCAAAGGCTTAAGCACTGGGCGATTGTTCCTATCCACAGGAGTAGGCACGGTAATGATGAAAACATTTGCCTCTTTAATATCTTCTAAATCCGCAGAGCAAAATAGACCATTAGCATTGGTTTTCAACGGGTTATCTTTTACTAATGCAGATTGTAATAACTCATCGGAGACTTCCAGAGTATCATCGTGTCCTGCATTGAGTTCTGCTACTCTTTTAGCATTAATATCAAATCCTACCACAGGATATTTTGTTGCAAAAAGTCTTGCCAAGGGAAGTCCCACATAACCAAGACCTATTATAGCGATTTTATGTTCCATTTTTAATATATTTTATACGATTCTTAAATTTTCCCAGTACCATTTCACGGCTTCTTTCAGCCCTTCCGCAAAGATATGGGTAGGTGCATAGCCTAGATTTTGCTGTGCTTTTTCTATACTTGCCAAAGAATGTGGTACATCTCCTTGTCGGTTAGGGCCGTGTAGTATTTCCACATCGGCTATTTTGGGGTCATATTCTGCAAGATAAGTTTTCAGAAGTTCTGCCATATCTTTGATGGTTGTTCTATCTCCTACGGCAGTATTATAGACTTGATTAACAGCATCTTGGTTATCAGAAGTAATGGCTAAAAGATTCATCTGAACCACATTGTCTATATAAGTAAAATCTCGTGAATAAGTACCATCTCCGTTGATAGTTGGCGATTGATGATTCATCAGTTGGATTACAAATTTGGGAATCACCGCTGCGTATGCTCCATTAGGGTCTTGCCTTCTTCCAAATACATTGAAATATCGGAGACCAATGGTATCAAAATCATAAGTTCGTTTGAAAACATCGGCATAAAGCTCATTCACATATTTAGTAATAGCATACGGAGAGAGAGGTTTCCCTATCACATCTTCTACTTTCGGTAGGGATTTAGAATCTCCATAGGTGGAAGACGAAGCCGCATAGACCAATCTTTTCACCCCAGCATCTCTCGCTGCAATGAGCATATTAAGGAAGCCACCTACATTCACATCATTACTTGTAATCGGGTCATTGATGGAACGAGGCACAGACCCCAAGGCAGCCTGATGAAGCACAAAGTCTTGCCCATCACAAGCTTTTCTACAAGTGTCTAAATCCCTAATATCTCCCTCTATTAAAGTGAAATCTGGATTTTGAAAAAAGGGTTCTACATTATGCTTGTGTCCAGTTGCAAAATTATCTAAAACCGTTACCACAGCCCCTTGTTCTAATAATTTTTCTGTAAGATTAGAACCGATGAACCCTGCTCCACCTGTTACTAAAACTTTTTTTCTATCTAGTTTGTGTCTAAAATCTTGCATTTCTTATTTTATTAGTTTCTTGAGGTAATCTCCATAGCCACTTTTTCCGTATTTTTCTGCGGATTTTAGGAGTTGTTCTTCATTGATGAAGCCTTTTTTATAAGCAATTTCTTCTATACAAGAGATTTTGAAACCTTGCCTTTTCTCCAAGACTTTTACAAATTCCGAAGCCTCGTGGAGAGAGTCAAAAGTCCCTGTATCTAGCCAAGCAGTTCCTCTGCTCATTACCCCTACTTCCAATTCGCCTTTTTCAAGGTAAATTTTATTAATATCCGTGATTTCCAGTTCTCCCCTAGCCGATGGTTTTAGATTTTTAGCATATTCTACTACTGAATTATCATAAAAATACAAACCTGGAACGGCATAGTTGGATTTCGGTTCTGCTGGTTTTTCTTCTATGGAAATGGCTTTTTGCTGATTATCAAACTCTACCACTCCATATCTCTCTGGGTCTGATACCTGATAAGCAAAGACACAACCGCCTTTTACATTGGTTTTGCTCTCCAAGAGTTCTGGTAATCCCGTTCCGTATAAGATATTATCCCCAAGAACCAAGGCAACTGAATCACTGCCGATGAATTTTTCCCCCAAGACAAATGCTTGTGCCAAACCATCTGGGGAAGGCTGTACTTTGTATTCAAATTTACAACCAATCTGCGAACCATCTCCCAAAAGTCTTTTGAAGGACTCTTGGTCGTTCGGTGTAGTAATGATAAGTATCTCTCTAATTCCAGCCAATAATAAGGTAGAAATAGGATAATAAATCATTGGTTTATCATACACAGGCATTAGTTGCTTACTTACGGCTATGGTAAGAGGATAAAGCCTAGTACCTGAACCACCTGCTAATATTATTCCTTTCATAATTTAGTGATATTGTTTATCATAATATTTTTGATAGTCGCCAGAAGTTACATTATCTAGCCATTCTTTATTGTCCAAGAACCAATCAATTGTTTTTGCGAGACCTTGCTCAAAGGTTACGGAAGGTTCCCAGCCCAAATCTTTATTTAGTTTTGTGGCATCTATGGCATAACGCTTGTCGTGTCCAGGTCTATCTTTTACGAAGGTAATTAGCTTTTCTGAATATCCAGCTGGACGACCAAGTTTTGCATCCATCTGTTTAATGAGTTCTTTTATTAAATCTATATTTTGCCATTCATTAAAGCCTCCTATATTATAAGTAGAGCCTGTTTTAGCTTCGTGGAAGATTTGGAAAATTGCACGAGCGTGGTCTATTACAAACAGCCAGTCTCTGGTATATTTCCCATCGCCATAGATAGGTAAAGGCTTTTCATTGATAATATTAGATATACAAAGCGGAATTAACTTCTCTGGAAAGTGATTTGGACCATAGTTGTTGGAACAATTGGACACTATAAATGGCATTCCATAAGTGTTTCCGTAGGCTCTCACAAGGTGGTCGCTGGCTGCTTTACTTGCCGAGTAGGGAGATTTTGGGTCGTAGGGAGTTTCCTCTGTGAAGAATCCAGTTTCGCCCAAAGCCCCATAAACTTCATCGGTTGAAATGTGATAAAAAAGATTTTTTCGGGGTTCATCAGGGAAGTTTCCGTGAGTATGCTCGGGGTTTAGCGTCCAAAACTCTCGGCAAAGGTTAAGTAAATTAGCCGTCCCGATGACATTGGTGTTAATAAAGGCATTTGGGTCTGTGATGCTTCTATCTACATGAGATTCCGCTGCAAGATGCACCACTGCATCTGGATTGTGCTTTTCAAATACTTTACGAAGTTCTTCGGCATTGGTAATATCAGCTTTTTCAAACATATAATTTGGCTCGTTTTCTATATCTTTCAGGTTTTCCAAATTACCTGCATAAGTGAGTGCATCAAGGTTGATAATCTTGGTATTAGGTAAGTTTTTCACGAATTGCCTTACCGTATGAGAGCCTATAAAACCAGCACCTCCTGTTATAATGATTGATTGCATTGCTTGTGTTTGTTTTGTTGTTAATAATTAAAAATCTTTTTCTTTAAATGTTTTCTGTACTTTATCTTTTTCCGAAAGAATCACATCGGTATGTGGAAGTTTCCAATCTATATTCAGATCTGCATCGTTCCAAAGCACCCCACCCTCTGATTCTTTATTGTAAAAATTATCGCATTTATACGCAAAAACTGCTGTATCACTCAGCACTGCAAAACCGTGTGCAAAACCTCTTGGGATATAAAACTGGAGTTTGTTTTCAGCTGTAAGTTCCACCCCAAACCATTTACCAAAAGTAGGAGAATCTTCCCTTAAATCTACGGCAATATCCCAAACCTTTCCTTCTAAACAAGATACGAGTTTAGCTTGTGCATTTTCTCCTTTCTGCAAATGAAGCCCACGAAGAACACCATAAGAGGACTTGGAGATATTATCCTGAACGAAATGTCCGTTCATTCCTGTAAGTTCTTCAAATTTCTTTTCATTAAATTTTTCATAGAAATAGCCTCTTTCATCTTCAAAAATCGTAGGTTCTATAATATAACAATCTTTTAATGGTGTTTCTTTTATTTTCATAATTGGTTAATTTTCAGGTTTATAAGAATCTTTCAGCGTTACAGTTCTATTAAATACCAAAACCTCATCTGTGGAGTCTTTGTCTTTGGTAAAATAGCCAATTCTCTGGAACTGCAAAGGCTCTTCTACTGCTACTTCTCTCAAGCTTGGTTCAGCGAAACCTTGCACTACTTTCAGAGAATCAGGGTTGATGAACTCCATAAAATCGGTATCTTTCTCTGCGTCTGGTTGCTCTGTGGTAAAGAGTCTTTCATATACCCTAACCTCCACAGGAATAGCGTGTTGAGCGGATACCCAGTGAAGCGTTCCTTTTACTTTTCTCAGACTTTCTTCTGTGCCACTTCCAGATTTGGATTTTTCATCATAAGTAGCATAGATGGTTGCGATTTCGCCGTTTTCGTCCTTCTCCACTCTGTTTGCTTTGATGATATAAGCCGATTTAAGACGCACCTCTCCGCCCAAAGTTAAACGGAAAAATTTCTTTGGTGCTTCCTCCATAAAGTCTTCTCTCTCAATCCAAAGTTCCCTTCCGAATGGGATTTGTCTCGTTCCAGCGTTTTCATCTTCTGGATTGTTCTCGGTTTCTAGCCATTCCTCCTGCCCTTCTGGATAGTTTTCAATTACCAATTTTACAGGATTAACCACTGCCATTACTCGTTTTGCTACTTTATTAAGGTCTTCACGAACGCAAAATTCTAGCAGACGAATGTCTATCAAATTCTCTCTTTTGGAAACTCCTACTTTATCGATGAAATTTCTAATCGCAGTAGGGGTATATCCCAATCGTCTCATTCCCGAAATGGTAGGCATTCTTGGGTCGTCCCAACCAGCCGTAACGCCCTCTGCCACTAGCCTTTGGAGTTTTCGTTTAGAAGTTATCATATAAGACACATTCATTCGGGCAAACTCGCGTTGCTTGTTTTTGATTTTAGATGGGCTATAAACTTGGTCAAGATACCAATTATAAAGCGGTCTATGGTTCTCAAACTCTAATGAACAAAGGGAATGAGAGATTTGCTCGATGTAATCACTCTCGCCGTGAGCCCAGTCATACATCGGATAGATTTTCCAAGCGTCGCCCGTTCTGTGGTGTGGTCTTTTTAGGATACGATACATCACAGGGTCACGCATATTCATATTCGGCGAAGTCATATCTATTTTGGCACGAAGCGACATTGTTCCTTCCTCAAATTCTCCGTTTTTCATTCGCTCAAACAAAGCCAAAGATTCCTCTATTGGTCGGTTTCTATAAGGCGATTCCACACCATCTTCGGTAGGATTTTTCCTTTGTTCGGTAATCTGCTCGGAAGATTGCTCATCTACATACGCCTTACCATCTTTTATCATTTGCACCGCCCATTCATATAATTGCTGAAAATAATCCGAAGCATAGCATTCCTTGTCATACTTAAAGCCCAGCCACTGCACATCTTTTTTGATGGCATCTACAAATTCTTGCTCTTCTTTTTCTGGGTTCGTATCATCAAAACGGAGATTCACAGGGGCGTTATACTTTTCCCCTAAACCGAAATTGATGCAAATCGCCTTGGTATGCCCGATGTGCAAATAACCATTTGGCTCTGGTGGAAAACGAAAACGCAGATGCTCCTTTCCTAAACCATTAGCCAAATCTTCCTCTATAATTTGCTCAATAAAATTGAGAGATTTTTTTTCTTCTTCCATTGCTATACGAGAATTATTTTAATTTACAAAATTACAAAAAAATATAAAAGTATAAGCTAAATTATAGAATAAAGTTTTGTCAAAATTCATAATAAAACCAGCCCAATTTTATACCCACAAAAAAATATTTTGCAGATTGAGAAAAAACGCTTAATTTTGGGAAACTAATAAAAAATAAAAAAATGTCCAAACAACCGCTACAAACTCTCGGTGAGTTTATCATTGAAAAACAAGATGATTTTCAGTATTCTACTGGCGAACTTTCGCGTCTCATTAGCTCCATCAGACTGGCTTCAAAAGTCGTAAATAGAGAAGTAAATAAAGCTGGAATTGCCGATATAATAGGACAAGC
>JAUNHO010000024.1:0-2237 GCA_030523905.1 Bergeyella zoohelcum | reverse complement strand
GAAGACCAGCAAAAACTAGATGTACTGGCAAATAATATCTTCATCGATGCACTTTCGCAGAGAGAGGTAGTTTGCGGTATTGCCTCCGAAGAAAGTGATGATTTTATAGAAATAAAATGCGGAGACAATGGGCATCTGAGCAAATATGTGGTGCTAATAGACCCGCTAGATGGCTCTTCTAACATTGATGTAAATGTATCGGTGGGGACTATTTTCTCCATTTACCGAAGAGTAACCGAGCCTGGTACGCCTGTGGAACTGAAAGATTTCCTACAAAAAGGAACGGAGCAAGTGGCGGCGGGCTATGTGGTCTATGGTTCTTCCACTATGATTGTTTATAGCACAGGCAACGGTGTGAATGGCTTTACGCTTGACCCAAGTCTCGGTACTTATTATCTTTCTCACCCAAATATGAAATTCCCAAAAAAAGGGAAAATCTATTCCATCAACGAGGGTAATTACATTAAATTCCCACAAGGGGTGAAAAATTACCTCAAATATTGCCAAATGATGGAGGGAGATAGACCTTATACTTCTAGATACATCGGCTCATTAGTCTCTGATTTTCATAGAAATATGATAAAAGGTGGCATCTATATGTATCCGTCTTATGCCAATGCTCCGAACGGAAAACTTCGCCTACTTTATGAATGTAATCCAATGGCATTTTTGGCAGAACAAGCAGGAGGAAAAGCCTCCAACGGCTTCACGCGAATCCTTGAAATAGAACCTACCGAACTGCACCAAAGAGTACCTTTCTTCTGCGGAAGTAAAGAGATGGTAGAGAAAGCCGAGGAATTTATGAGGATAGATGCTATAAAAGACTAATTTTACAACCCACTTCCCTCTTTCTTCATCTTCCGAAAGAGGGAAATTTTTATAGATATGACTGCTACATACGAACGATACATCTTGAATTTCAAACGCCCAAGTGGCACTTCCAGAGGAGTTCTAAACACGAAAGAAACCTTTATTCTTCGTATTTCTGAAAACGAAAAAACTAGCATTGGCGAATGTGCTTTATTCCGAGGGCTGAGCTATGATGATGTGCCAGAATACGAGGAAAAACTACAATGGCTTTGCGATAACATCAATGAAGATAGGACTATTTTAGAAAAACAACTCCGCCATTTTCCTTCCATTTGGTTCGGATATGAACAGGCTATGCTCAACCTGAAATGGGGCAAATCTATATACTTCCCTAGCCCTTTTACCGAAGGCAAAGACACCATAAAAATCAACGGCTTGATTTGGATGGGAGATGTAGCATTTATGGAAGAGCAAATCCAAGACAAACTTTCACAAGGTTTTGATTGTATAAAACTGAAAATAGGCGTTAATTGGCAAGAAGAATATAAAATCCTAAAAGAACTGCGAAAAAAATTCAAAAAAGACGAGTTAGAACTTCGCGTAGATGCCAACGGAGCATTTTCATTCAGTGAGGCACAAGGGGTTTTAGCTCAACTTTCCGAGTTGGAAATCCACTCCATAGAGCAACCCATAAAGGCAAAAAACACCCACCTAATGCAGCAACTTTGCGTTGAAACGCCCACACCTATTGCATTAGATGAAGAACTCATCGGCATAGTAGATTTTCATAAAAAACAAGAATTATTAGAAGAAATAAGACCTCAATACATCATCTTAAAACCCTCATTAGTAGGCGGTTTTTCAGGAACTGACGAATGGATTTCTATTGCCGAAAACCTCAATATCGGCTGGTGGATTACCTCTGCATTGGAGAGCAACATCGGTCTCAATGCCATCGCTCAATACACTTACACCAAACAAAATCCTATGCCACAAGGTCTAGGAACTGGCGGACTTTTCACGAATAATTTCACTACTAATCTTCAACTTGAAAACGATAGACTTGGAATAAAAAACATCTAAAAAGAGCCTTATAAAAATAAAAAAACTCGTAAATCTATAAGACTTACGAGTCTGTGAGCGCGAAAGGATTCGAACCTTTGACCGTCTGCTTAGAAGGCAGATGCTCTATCCAGCTGAGCTACGCACCCATTAATTAATTTTTTGAAAAGAATTAATAAACTTTTTGTCGGGGTGGCAGGATTCGAACCTGCGACCTCCTGGTCCCAAACCAGGCGCGATGACCGGACTACGCTACATCCCGAATTTTTGGTGCGGAGGGTATGAGATTCGAACTCATGCGACACTTTCGCGTCGACAGTTTAGCAAACTGCTCCGTTAACCACTCCGGCAACCCTCCTTGCAAT
>JAUNHO010000023.1 GCA_030523905.1 Bergeyella zoohelcum | reverse complement strand
GAAAAGGTATAAGATTTGTAGGAGAAATTGTGAGAAGAAAAGCTGGTAAATCTGCTTAATAAATTTTAAGAAAATGGCACTGAATAAATTAGAAAAAAGAAACAGAATCAAAAGAAGAGTAAGAGGGAAAATCTCTGGCTCTGCTGAATTGCCAAGATTATCTGTATATAAAAGTAATAAGGAAATTTACGCTCAGTTAATCGATGATAATGCAGGGAAAACTTTGGCTTCAACTTCATCAAGAGTTTTGAACGCAAAAGGTACTAAAGTAGAAATTTCTGCAGAAGTAGGTAAGGCTATTGCTGAAAAAGCAAAAGCAGTAGGAATTGAAAGTGTAGTGTTCGACAGAAACGGCTTTGTATATCACGGTAGAGTGAAAGCTCTAGCTGATGGTGCAAGAGAAGGCGGACTAAAATTCTAATCATAAAATTTCGGAAAAACAATGTTAGGACTAGATAATATCGAAAAAGTAAAACCGGGAGGATTAGAATTAAAAGATCGTCTCGTGGCTGTAAATAGAGTAACTAAAGTAACTAAAGGTGGTCGTGCTTTCGGATTTTCTGCTATCGTAGTAGTAGGAGATGAGGCAGGAGTTATCGGTTACGGATTAGGAAAATCTAAAGAAGTAGCAACAGCAATTTCAAAAGCAGTAGAAGATGCTAAGAAAAATTTGGTAAGAGTTCCTGTAACTAATGACGGAACTATCTTCCACGAGTCTTCTGCAAGATACGGAGGTGCTGATGTATTTATGAGACCTGCTTCTCACGGTACAGGGGTTATCGCTGGTAACACGGTGCGTATCGTAGTAGAATCTGCAGGTATCAAGGATATTCTTACAAAATCAAAAGGTTCTTCAAACCCTCATAATGTGGTGAAAGCTACTTTCAAAGCATTATTAGACATTAGAAGACCAGAGGAAATTGCAAGAATGAGAGGTGTATCATTAGATAAAGTATTCAAACACTAAAAGTTTTTTAAGGAATGGCAACAATTAAAATAAAACAAGTAAGAAGTGCTATTGGTAGAACAAAAAACCAAAAACAAACCCTTGAAGCTTTAGGTTTGAGAAAATTACATCAAGTGGTAGAGCACGAAGCTACTCCTTCTATACTAGGAATGGTGGCTACTGTACAACATTTAGTAGAAGTTCAAAAATAGAATTTATAGATATTGAGAAAAAGAGATTGCTAGGTTTTATTGCCTCAATCTCTGCTCTCAAAATCATTAAATCTTAAACTAAAAATAAAATGAAGTTAAATAATATACAACCAGCGGTGGGTTCTACCCATAATTCTAAAAGAATTGGTAGAGGACAAGGAAGCGGAAAAGGCGGTACTTCAACAAGAGGGCATAAAGGTGCTAAATCAAGATCTGGTAACTCTACCAAAATTGGTTTTGAAGGAGGTCAGATGCCACTTCAAAGAAGATTGCCTAAATTCGGTTTCAAAAATGTAAATAGAAAAGAGTTTAGAGGCATCAATCTTGATACTATCCAAAATCTTATCGATACTAAAGGAATTAGCGGAGATATTACTAAAGAAGTTTTAGTAGAAAACGGATTGGCATCTGCAAACGAACTAATCAAAATATTAGGTAGAGGAGACCTAAAATCTGGAGTTTCTATTTCTGCTAATAAATTTACAAAATCTGCTGAGGAGCTTATAGCAAAAGCAGGAGGTAAAGCAGTTACTCTATAATATCTTTTTATAAAGAAATGAAAGAATTTATACAAACACTTAAAAACATTTGGAGTCTTAAAGAATTGAAAGAGAAAATTCTCTATACTTTGGGGCTGATATTGGTGTATAGATTCGCATCTCATATTTCCCTTCCGGCCATTAATATGGCCGAGGTGGGAAGCCTTTTAGAACAATATCAAAATCAAGGAGGAAACAAACAAGGGGCAGGGCTTCTCGGTTTGCTTTCTTCATTTACAGGAGGTGCTTTTAGCCGTGCTTCTATTTTAGCATTAGGGATTATGCCATATATCTCGGCATCTATCATAGTGCAACTAATGGGAATGGCTATACCATACTTACAAAAATTGCAAAAAGATGGGCAAAGCGGTAGGAATACCCTTAACCAAATTACCCGTTGGCTTACAATTGGCGTTTGTTTAGTACAAGCACCATTCTACCTTACTTCTATTACGCAGATGTTTATTCCTTATGGGCAGTTTCAATCGGCGTATTATGTAAATCCAGATTCTTTGATGTTTTGGTTGCCAAGTACGGTAATCCTTATTGCTGGGTCTGTATTTGCAATGTGGTTGGGAGAAAAAATCACAGATAGAGGTATAGGAAATGGTATTTCAATCCTTATTATGGTGGGGATATTGGCAGACCTTCCAAGTTCCTTTGCTCAGGAAGTAATGACGCAGACAGGGAAAGGAGGTGCTGGTACTATTATGATTTTGATAGAAGTATTATTCTGGATGCTTGTGGTTTTATTAGGAATTATTTTATCCGTAGCGGTGAGAAAAATTCCTATCCAATATGTGAGTAGAGCTCAAGCAAGAGGAGGTGTGAATAAAAACTTAATGCAAGGAGCAAGACAATGGATTCCCCTAAAAGTGAATGCAGCAGGGGTGATGCCGATTATCTTCGCACAAGCATTGATGTTTATACCAGGATTATTAACGAAAGTTGATGAGTCTAATACCTTTTTAGCAGGGTTTCAAAATGTTTTTAGTTGGCAGTACAATTTATTGTTTGCTATACTTATTATTGTATTTACATTCTTCTATACGGCAATCACTATTCCTGTGAATCAAATGGCAGATGACCTTAAACGAAATGGAGGTTTGATACCAAAAGTAAGACCAGGAAAAGAGACGGCAGATTATTTAGATAGTATATTATCAAAAATTACTTTGCCAGGTTCAATTTTTTTAGCTATCTTTGCAGTCCTTCCTGCATTAGTGTATGGAACTATCGTTCAAACCGATAGGTTCGCCCTGTTTTTCGGGGGAACATCGCTATTGATTATGGTGGGGGTGATACTTGATACTATTCAGCAAATTAATACTTATTTGTTGAATCATCATTATGATGGGCTAATGCAGTCTAAATTATCAAGAACATCAAACTATTAAAATAAAAAAATAGTAATGGCTAAACAAAAACATATAGAACAAGATGGCGTGATAGTAGAAGCACTATCAAACGCTATGTTCCGTGTAGAACTAGAAAATGGGCATGTTCTTATTGCTCATATTTCTGGTAAGATGAGAATGCATTATATAAAACTTTTACCTGGTGATAAGGTGAAATTGGAAATGTCTCCTTACGACCTTACGAAGGGGAGAATTACTTTTAGATATTAAATTATATTAGATAATGAAAGTTAGAGCATCTATTAAAAAAAGAAGTGCTGATTGCAAAATTGTACGCAGAAAAGGAGTACTATATGTAATCAACAAGAAGAACCCAAAATTTAAACAAAGACAAGGTTAAAATTAAATTATGGCGAGAATTGCAGGTATAGATTTACCAAAAAACAAAAGAGGCGTTATAGGGCTTACCTATATCTACGGAGTAGGAAGAAGCACAGCGTCTGAAATTTTGAAGAACGCTGGAATCAGCGAGGACAAGAAAGTCAATGAATGGAATGACGATGAATTGGCCGCTATCAGAAATTATATCACCGAAAATGTAAAAGTAGAAGGTGAGCTTCGTTCAGAAATACAACTGAACATCAAGCGTCTGATGGATATTGGTTGCCAAAGAGGAATACGTCACAGACTGGGATTACCTTTAAGAGGCCAAAGAACGAAAAATAACTCTAGAACTCGTAAAGGAAAGAGAAAAACTGTTGCTAACAAGAAAAAAGCAAGTAAATAATCGTTAGAATTATGGCAAAACAAACAAAGACAGTTAAAAAAAGAAAAGTAAAAGTAGAAGCTATTGGTGAAGCACATATCCAAGCCTCTTTTAACAATATTATCATTTCTTTAACTAATAAAAACGGAGAGGTTATCTCTTGGTCATCTGCTGGTAAAATGGGATTCAGAGGTTCTAAAAAGAATACTCCTTTCGCAGCACAGATGGCAGCAGAAAATTGTGCAGCAGTAGCACACGAAGCTGGTCTTAGACGAGTGAAAGTATTCGTAAAAGGACCAGGTGCAGGTAGAGAGTCTGCTATTAGATCTATTCACAATTCAGGTATTGAAGTGAGCGAGATTGTAGATGTTACACCTATGCCGCATAATGGATGTAGACCTCCAAAAAGAAGAAGAGTCTAATCTGAATTCTTAAATTATTAAAATAAAAAAGAACAATGGCAAGATATATTGGACCAAAAACTAAAATTGCAAGAAAATTCGGTGCTGCAATCTTCGGTGATGATAAAAACTTTGAAAGAAGAAGAAATCAACCACCGGGACAACATGGCCCAAATAAAAGAAGAGGTGCAAAGAGATCCGAATATGCAATTCAGTTGACTGAAAAACAAAAAGCGAAATACACTTACGGAATCCTTGAAAGACAATTTGCTAATCTTTACGATAAAGCATCTCGTTCCAAGGGAGTAACTGGTGAGGTTCTTTTGCAACTTTGTGAATCAAGATTAGATAATGTAGTATACAGATTAGGCTTTGCTAAGAGTAGAGCTGGAGCAAGACAATTGGTTTCTCACAGACATATCACAGTGAATGGAGAGGTGGTGAATATCCCATCATATCTATTGAAAGCTGGTGATGTAGTTGCTGTAAGAGAAAAATCAAAATCTCTTGAAGTGATCGCTGAGGCTTTGGCTTCAAAATCAAACTACGAATGGTTGCAGTTTAACGATGAGAAGAAAGAAGGTATCTTCATTTCTGCTCCTGAAAGAATTCAGATTCCTGAAGATATTAAGGAACAACTTATCGTAGAACTTTACAACAAATAATCATTAAATTAAATTTTTGCTCAACCCAACAATAATATGGCAATTTTACAATTCATAAAACCCGATAAAGTAATTCTTCTAAACTCGGATAATTATAAAGGTCAGTTTGAGTTCAGACCGCTAGAACCTGGGTTCGGTCTTACTATCGGTAATGCTTTGAGAAGAGTATTGCTCTCTTCTCTAGAAGGATATGCTATTTCATCTATCAAAATTGAAGGTGTAGAGCACGAGTTTTCAACAATTCCAGGAGTGATTGAAGATGTTACGGAAATCATTCTGAATTTGAAGCAACTTCGTTTAAAAGCAAGAGGTGAAAACCCTGCTAATGAGCAAGTTTCTGTAAAAGTTACTGGAAAATCACAAGTTACAGCTGGTGATTTTGGTATAACTATGGCAGGTTTTGAGGTACTGAATAAAGACCTTGTAATCTGTAATATGACCAAAGATGTGGCTTTTGAAATTACTTTCAATATTGAGAAAGGGAGAGGGTATGTACCATCTGAACAGAATAAATCTCATAATGCTCCTATTGGAACAATTGCGATTGATTCTATTTTTACCCCTATCAAGAAAGTTCAATATTCTATTGAAAACTATCGTGTAGAGCAAAAAACAGACTACGAAAAATTAGTTTTGGATATAGAAACTGATGGGTCAATTACTCCACAAAATGCCCTTACAGAGGCATCGAAGATATTGATTTATCACTTTATGCTGTTCTCTGATGAAAGAATTACACTAGAAACAGAAGCAGTGAAAGCATCTATCCAATACGATGAGGAAACCCTACATACAAGACAACTATTGAAGTCTAAATTGGCAGATATGGATCTTTCAGTAAGAGCCTTAAACTGCTTGAAAGCGGCAGAAGTAGAGACACTTGGAGAATTGGTTTCTTATAGTAAGTCTGACTTAATGAAATTTAGAAATTTCGGTAAGAAATCTTTGACAGAATTAGAAGAATTAGTGCATTCAAAAGGTCTTAACTTCGGTTTTGACGTTGCAAAGTATAAATTAGATGCTGATAAATAATAAACAATGAGACACGGTAAAAAAATCAATCACTTAGGAAGAACTGCTTCTCACAGAAAAGCAATGCTTGCTAATATGGCTTGTTCTCTTATTGAGCATAAAAGAATCAACACTACGGTTGCAAAAGCAAAGGCTTTGAGAGTATATGTTGAACCACTTTTAACAAAAGCAAAAGAAGATACAACACATAATAGGAGAACTGTTTTCTCTTACCTACAAAGCAAAGAGGCTGTTTCTGAACTTTTCAGAACCGTAGCTCCTAAAATCGCTAATAGAAATGGAGGTTATACAAGAATCATCAAAACTGGTTTCAGACTAGGAGATTCTGCTGATATGGCTCTTATTGAGTTGGTAGATTTCAATGAGCTTTACAACCCTAAGGCGGAAGAGAAGAAGACAACTAGAAGAAGTAGAAAATCTACTACTAAAAAAGTAGAAGAAGTAGTAGCAGAAACTACTGAGGAGAAAACTGAAGAATAATTTTTGTTTTCATTATAAAAAAACCAAGTTTGATTTTCCAAACTTGGTTTTTTGTTTTATTGTCCTCTTGCTTTTTTTAGTAAAATAATATTTTCGCCTTGTGAAATACTCAAACTATCTCCCCAGATTTTCACCTCTATATCGTGAGATTGGTACAGGTTTTTATCTGTTTTAGATTGAGGTATGCTAATGGTCTTATTATTACTGAAAAGCCTAATGCTATTACCTTGTTTAGAGTCTTCCACGAAGGTGATATTCGCATTGTTTCCATTACTTGCAACATATCGGAAAATTGTTTCTTGTAGGGGCTGTTCTTTTTTTAAAACTTCTTTATTCCCGTTTTTAACACAACTGAAAACAAATAATAGTACAGAAGTTAAAAATAAATTTTTCATAAAACAATCATTTTTTTGATGGGATAAAAATAAGGAAAATTTATTAATATCTATATTTTGAAATCCTTTTTATATTTTTGCCGAAAATTTGAGTTTGAAAACAAAATTGATAGATACCATCAAAACTATTTTCCCAAGCAATAGAAGGGAGGTGGCAATATTTTTATTTTTTATATTAAGTTATGGCATTTTGGCTACCATAATTGCGAGTAATTACACCATAGTTTTTGATAATCGCATTCCGTGGGATGCTTATTTTAGTTTTGATAACCGAGCAATAGTAATGACGGGTGGAGGCTTTGAAAGGCACCCTCTGGCAAATTATTTTTTTGATGCTCTCCGAAAATTTTCGTTATGGTTGTCTAATG
Source organism: Bergeyella zoohelcum (assembly GCA_030523905.1). GTDB lineage: Bacteria > Bacteroidota > Bacteroidia > Flavobacteriales > Weeksellaceae > JAUNHO01. The sequence goes on along the minus strand of JAUNHO010000023.1, from coordinate 2,720 downwards.
GAAAAATGGACGATGTTTTTCGCTTGTCATTGGCGTGGTTTTCGGTTATTGCGATGAGCTTGACTATGGTTCAGATATTCAAATATATTAGAAATATTATTCGTTTGCCATTCTTGTTGAGCCTTTTTTTAGTCTTGTTTTTTGCGTTGTTTTCTACTAATATTCTGCTGTCTTTCACGCCAGAAACTTACACCTATACATTACTTTTGCTTTCAGGCTTTGTGTATTATTCGGCATTGAAGATGAGAAAAAATGAAAAAATCCCATTACCTGCATTATCTTTTGGTGTGATAAGTGTAGGCGGATTGACCATAACTAACGCCGTGAAAGTATTCCTTCCATTGCTATACGAGAGAAATTGGTATAAAAATTCTAAAGCATTTTTGGGGGTATTATGGAAATCGGTGGTGTCTGTTGGTGTTTTTGTTTTGCTGTATCTGTATCGTTTGGATTTTGATTATCAAAGGATTTTTTCTAAAACTACGGAGCAATATGAGAAGTTTTCCCAGCCGAAAGTTACGCCTATTTGGGATATGATAACTTCTTGGTTTTTCGGAGGGAATGTATTATTTCCTAGTTTTATTTTAAGGGATTATCACAATAAAAAAGGCTTTGAATATAAGGCACTTTTTATGGATACTTATGATTCCGTAGGAGGTTATATTTTTGTGTTTTTATTGCTGTTTTTCGTGCTTTGGTCATTCATTAGAAATTTCAAAAAACCAATGGTACAAATACTGATACTATCATTTCTGGTAGATATTATTATCCATTGTGTGCTGAAATTTGGGCTACATACCTCCTATATTTATGGTGGGCATTTTGTGTTTGTTTATCCGTTGATGTTGGCTTGGCTATTGTTTTCCTATAAAAATTCACCGAAAATTTTTACTGCAATTTTGGGCGTTTTCGCTTTGATGTTCATTTATTTAGCGATAAATAATATGGTTAGAATGCAGGAGTTTTTTGCTTTTCTGAATCAATATTATTCTGTTAAAAATTAAAACTAATTTTTTAGGTTTAGGTTGTTTGGGGTTGTCAAAAATCAGTTCGCCGTCAAATGAAATACTTTGCCTATCGGTGGCATTTATGGATAAATTTGCCGAGCCATTAGGATAAATCTGAATGATGATTTTTTCTATATGGTTAATATCTTTTGGGATAATGGTAAGGATTTTACTTCCTTTTTTACCATCTTTGTTTTCTACTGAAAATTTTTTAGAAACGAATGTGAGACCTTCTTTTTCTTTATTGAAATTTGGGGTGAAAATTCTACCAAAGTAGGGTAAATTGGAATTAATTTCATTGTTTTTTATCTCAAAAGTGTAGCCATAGTCAAGGTTCAAAATGCGTGTGCTATGGCTTCCTAATATTTGGATAACATCAAAATTAGAGGGAAATGCTCGCCTAGCTAAAAAGGTAAATTCTTGTTTTTCAATAGATTCCGCAATCGTTTTATTATTGATATAAGTATTTGATATACAAGAAGAAAACGCTATAAATAGAAAAAATAATAGAATATTGAGGGCTTTTGTATTCATTTTTTGTTAATTTTGTTGTTTATATCAAGCAAAATTAGTGCAAAATTTCATTTTAGAAATATTAAATTTGCAAAGTGGAATAAAAATTGTTTTGATAAGTAAAAATTAAAATTCATATAAATGATGAAAATAAAGCAAATTTTAGGTATAGGTATGGCATCGGCGGTTATTTTGGCTTGTGCTACCAACCCAGTTACAGGAAGAAAATCTTTGCAACTAGCAAGTAACCAAGAGATTGCAACAATGGCGGTGCAACAATACAAGGAAACCCTGAATAAATCTAAGGTGATAAAGGGGACTACGGCAGCAAAGCAAATCCAAACGGTAGGAATGAGATTGCAAAACGCTGCTGCAAATTATTATAGAAGCATTGGTAGAGAGGCAGACCTTTCTGCATTCAACTGGGAATATAATTTGATAGATGATGCCCAAGTAAATGCTTGGTGTATGCCAGGTGGGAAGGTTGCCGTATATACAGGGATTTTGCCAGTAACGAAAGATGATACAGGTATGGCTGTGGTATTGGGACACGAGATTTCCCACGCTTTGGCGGGACACGGTAATGAGCGTATTTCTCAGGCGATGGCTGCTCAGTACGGTAGTGTGTTGCTAGGTCTAGGGTCTTCATCTTCTACCTTGATGAATGTCATTCGTCAGGCATATCCCTATGGAGCACAAATGGCAATTCTAAAATATGGTAGAAATCAGGAATTGGAAGCCGACCAGATGGGGCTTTATATAATGGCAATGGCAGGATATGACCCACGCCAAGCTCAGCCGTTTTGGCACAGAATGGAGAGTATGTCTAAGGGGCAAAGACAGCCAGAGTTCTTATCTACGCACCCAAGTCCTGAGAGTAGAAGGGCAGATATAGAGAAGCATTTGCCAAGAGCATTAGAGTATTATAAAGCAGCAGGAGGTAAATTATAAAATACATAATATGAAGGCATTATCAATTATAGGGATTATACTTTTGGGACTTTCTGTATTGGTATTTTATATCACAGTAGGTTTCTCATCATCAGAGATTACATTTAATATTTCTCATATCATTGGAATGATGGCTGGGATAGGTCTAGGGCTTATTATAGGTGGTTTGGTAGGCTATATTAGTAAAGGTTCTGCTGTAAAGCAAGAGGAACAACGCAAGGCGTACAACCAGCTACAAAAAGAAAAGAC
>JAUNHO010000022.1:8843-10492 GCA_030523905.1 Bergeyella zoohelcum | reverse complement strand
TCATTTTCTTGCTTTTCACAATTATTAAAAGCCGACTTTTTATATTTTCTATAAATTATCATTTATGAAAGGCAAAAAATAAGGATTAATTAATTAGCCGAATCTAATAATTAATCCCTTTATTTTAGTTCTTTACCAATAGCTTAAAACCTTCGCCGTGCACATTGATGATTTCTATATTGTCATCATCTTTCAGTATTTTACGGAGTTTGGCGATATAGACATCCATACTTCTGGCGGTGAAATAGTTTTCTTTTTTCCAGATTTTTCGCAGTGCCAAATCGCGTGGCATAAAGTCATTCCTGTGTAAGCAAAGCAATTTGAGGAGTTCGTTTTCCTTTGGCGAAAGTTTGTATTCATTGTCGCCTACTTTCAACTGGCGGAGCATAGAATCAAAATACATCCTACTGATTTTGAACTGCTCTTGCTCTTCTATTTCCACCGTGGTGCTTCGCTGCAAAATGGCTCTTATTTTATACAAAAGTAGCTCTGTATCAAATGGTTTGGTGATATAATCATCGGCTCCTATTTGGTAGCCTTTCAGTACATCTTCCCTTTGGTTTCTTGCCGTAAGGAAAATAATCGGAGTGTTTTTATCCATTTTTTTCACATCTTCGGCAAGGCTAAAGCCGTCTTTTTTGGGCATCATTACATCAAAAATGCAAATATCAAATTCGTTTTCTGTAAATTCTTTTAGCCCTTGTTCGCCATCTGTTGCGAGGGTTACTTCAAAGTCATTTATGGTAAGATAATCCTTCAAAACCGCACCAAAACTTTGGTCATCTTCTACTAATAATATTCTGTTATTCATATTTTTATATTTTTAATTTTATCTTAAAAGTGGCAATTTGATGATGAAAGTAGAACCTTTGCCTTTTTGGGACTCTACGGAGATTTGTCCTTTATGTAGTTCTACTATTTTCTTCACATAAGACAGCCCTAGCCCCTGCCCTTTCACATTGTGGATATTGCCTGTTTCTTCTCGGAAAAACTTTTCAAAAATTTTACTCTTATTATGGCTTTCCATTCCCATTCCCTTGTCCGAAATTTCTATCACATACCAGTTGCCTTCGTTCCTTGTTTTCACCTGTATTTCAGGCTTTTCAGGTGAATATTTATTGGCATTATCCAGTAGATTTACCAGTGTGTTAGAGATATGAAATTCATCTATTTTCACATTGAATTTCGTGGCTTGGAAGTCTTTGGTCAAAGTCCCATTACGCTCATCTACAATCAGCTGGAAAGACTCCATTATTTTACTAATCAGCTCCCGTACATTGGTTTCTTTTAGGAAAAGTTGTACCTCGTTTCGTTCCAGTTTAGACATATTGAGAACATTTTCCACTTGCTTTTTCATTCTCAAATTCTCTTGTTTGATGAGCTGGGAATAATACTTCACCTTCTCTGGATTGGTCGCGATTTTATCATTTGCCAAAGAATCTGTCGCTACCGAAATGGTTGCCAATGGCGTTTTGAACTCGTGCGACATATTATTGATGAAATCCGTCTTTACATCGGCTATTTTCTTTTGTCTCATCATATAGTTGATGGAAGTGATATAAATCCCTAAAATCGTAAGCAAAGACAAGAAAGTCCCCAAAAGCATAGGTAAATTATTCTTTATCAAGGACATACTTTTTCTTGGAAAA
>JAUNHO010000022.1:0-8833 GCA_030523905.1 Bergeyella zoohelcum | reverse complement strand
TATAAAGCGGAGTGTCATTAGAGTCCTTAAACAAAGTCTGCGAGTACCGAGAATATCCCTGATGTTTTTGGTAATTCTGGTCTGCAATGGAAGTTATTTTATTGTTTTTATCAAAAATACCAAAGCCAAAATCACTATTTATCCCATTGTTTTTCAGCTCCCTAGATACTACGGAGTCTATGGTTTTCTTATCTACTCGTTTGTCTATGGGGCGGTTGTTCCCCACTATTCTTGTAAATTCCTTCAAATTATATTCGCCAGAAGAAATAGAGGTATTGAGAGCGGAAGTAAGCGGCTCGGGGTGGCTACTATCTCGTTTTATTTTAATGAGAGATTCTTCCGTCCAAAGTTTCACACGATTGAGGCTATCGCCAGTATCCGAAATCGGTAGATTTTCGCGTTCTATGATGCTATTTTGGTAGGTTATCGTCCTACGGCTAGCGGAGTCTTCCACCTGCTGAACGATGGTAGAAACGGGCTGTCCGCTACTTGCAATCACGGTTTTACCAAAATTTTTATAGTTTTCATTCAGGTATTTATCTACCTCTATATCAGATATTTGCTTTACAGATTCTTCCAACGCGATATGCACTTTATTAGAAAAATCTTGGTCTAATGCTCCATAATATTCCTTCAGCCATTTGATTTGTAGAGTTACGAAAACCACTACGGAAATGGACATCAAGATGGAGATAATCGGTATAAAGCGTTGGTTCATTTTTCTATTTTTGAATTTGAAGTGTTAAAATTACTGATTTTAACAATATAAAAACAAAAAATAAGCCAAAAAATTGTTTTTTATGCCAAAAAAATGAAATTATAGAGTGAATTTATTTTTAATCTAAAATAAATTCTCATCATTAAAGTATTGTATTATCGCTTTTTTCATTAGGATTTGCTGTTCGTTGGGTTTTAGCTCTGGTAGAGGCTCTTTTTCCACGAAATGCGGATAACCATCTTCATCATAATGAGAAAACTCAAAGAAGCCAAAAGGTTGCAACAAACGGCAGACCGCTATATGAATAAGATTGACCTTGTCGTCTTTGCTATAATCCTGCATACCGCTCCCAAGCTCCTGAATACCAATAAGAAACAATATGGTTTCAATAGGGATATTCGGTTCTGCATCAAAATTTTCCACGAAAAACGCTTCTACTTTTTTCCAAAGTTCTGCTTCTGTCATTATTTTGTTGATTGGCTATTAGTTATTAGCGTTGGATTATCAATTTTCAATAGAAAAGCGTATTCTAGGGCATCATCTTTCAAGGATTCAAAACGCCCACTCGCACCGCCGTGTCCTGCACTCATATCGGTTTTGAAGAGCAAAATATTATTATCCGTCTTCATATCACGGAGTTTCGCTACCCATTTGGCAGGTTCCCAGTATTGCACTTGGGAATCGTGTAAGCCAGTTGTTATCAGTGCGTTAGGGTAATTTTTTGCTTCTACATTATCATAAGGCGAATAAGATTTCATATAATGATAATACTCCTCTTCATTTGGGTTGCCCCATTCATCGTACTCGCCTGTCGTCAGCGGAATACTCTCGTCCAGCATCGTAGTTACCACATCTACGAATGGCACTTGTGCCACAATTCCGTTGAACAATTGTGGGGCTTCGTTCATCACCGCACCCATTAGCAAACCACCAGCACTGCCCCCCATTGCGTAGAGGTGTTTCGGCGAGGTATAGTTTTCATTAATTAAAAATTTCGCAGCATCTATAAAATCAAAGAAAGTATTCTTTTTTTGGAGCATTTTCCCATCTTCATACCAGTTTCTACCGAGATATTCTCCGCCACGGATATGGGCAATAGCAAAAATAAAACCTCTATCTAAAAGCGATAGGCGAACGCTAGAAAAACTAGCATCTACGGTATGCCCATAACTGCCATAGCCGTACAAAAGCAGTGGCGTATCGGCAGATTTTTCGGTATTTTTATGATAAACCAAAGAAATAGGCACTTTTTTTCCGTCTCTTGCCGTTGCCCAGATGCGTTCAGAAATATAGTTGTCTGATGAGAATTTTCCGCCTAAAACCTCCTGTTGTTTCAAGATTTTAGTCGTTTTTTCTCGCATATTGTACTCCATTGTAGAGTTGGGCTTTGTAAGTGAGGTATAGCCAAACCTTAAAACTTCGGTATCAAACTCTAAATTCAGCCCAATGTACGCCGTATAGGTAGGGTCTGAAAATGGCAAATAATGGCTTTCATTCGTCTGATTATCAATGATTTTGATTTGAAGCAAACCTTGTTCTCTTTCCTCTAAAACCAAATAATTTTGGAAAATCTCAAAGCCTTCCAAAAGCACCTCTTCCCGATGTGAGACAATATCTACCCAATTATCTATGCTACAATTAGTTACGCTTGTTTTCACCAACTTGAAATTGGTAGCATTATCGGCATTAGTGATGATGTAAAAATCATTTTCAAAATGCTCTACGGAGTACTCCAAATCGTCCATTCTTGGCTGTAGCACTTTCCATTCTTGGAAGACATCATCAGCAGGAATGAAGCGGTGTTCATCAGAAATCGTGCTAGAACTCGCGATGAAAATATATTTTAAGGATTTGGTTTTGAAGATATTCACATCAAACGAATCATCTTCTTCGTGATAGACCAATATATCTTCCTCGGCATCGGTTCCTATTTTATGGCGATAAACCTGGAATGCTCTTAAATTTTTATCTTTTCTGATGTAGAAAATATGCTCATTATCATTCGCCCAAACCACTTTTCCTGTGGTATTTGGGATTTCATCAGTGAGGATTTCGCCTGTTTTTAGATTTTTGAATTTGATGGTATAAATCCTTCTCCCCAAACTATCCGAAGAGAAACTAGCGATTTGATTATCAGTGCTTACTGCTACGCTTCCTACTTCAAAGAAGGCTTTACCTTCGGCTAAAATATTGACATCTAAAATAATCTCTTCCGAATTTTCTAATGTCTGGAATTTTCTACAAAATATAGGATATTCCTTACCCTTTTCATACCTGATGATATACCAATATTCATTGAAAAAATAAGGCAAAGATTGGTCGTCTTCCTTGTATCTGGCTTTCATTTCCTCGAAAAGTTCCTGTTGAAGCGTTTCTGTATCTTTCATTATTTCAGAGCAATACGCATTTTCTACTTCCAAATAGGCTATGACCTCTGGGTTTTCTCTTTCGTTGAGCCAAAAATAAGGGTCTAATCTTTTATCGCCGTATTTTTCAAGAATTTTATCTATTTTTTTAGCCTTTGGTATCATCAGTTGAAAATTTGTTAGTTTAGAAATTAGGGCTTGGAAAACTTGTCTATGAACTACTTCCCAAACCCTATTGTTATTATCCTTTTATGAATTTTTCTATTGCCATCGTCATAGATGGTGCTTCTTTTGTAGGTGCCATTACATCTACTCTCAGCCCTGCCTCTTCGGCGGCTTTTTGGGTATTTTGCCCGAAAACTGCAATCTTGGTTGCTCCTTGCTTGAAGGATTTGAAATTTTCTTTCAAAGATTTTATTCCCTGTGGGCTGAAAAACACCAGCATATCGTAGTCTTTTGGTTTAATGTCCTTCAAATCCGAAGACACCGTTCGGAACATTATGGCTCTCGTCCAGTCTATTCCTGCCTTGTCCAAAGTGGCTGGTACATCGGCACTTAGCACATCAGAGGAAGGGAGGAGGTATTTTTCGCTAGGATATTTTTTGAACAAAGGCAACATATCCGAAGCCAATTTTTCCCCAAAACTAATTTTTCTTTTTCTATAAGTGATATAGGTTTGTAGGTAGTTGGCAATCGCCTCCGATTGACAGATATATCGCATAGAATCTGGCACCTCAAATCGCATTTCCTTTGCTAATCTGAAATAATGATCCACCGCATTTCTACTAGTAAGAATAACCCCAGTGTAGTGGGATAAGTCAATTTTTTGGGTTCTCAAATCCTTCGCATCAGCACCTTCCACCTGAATGAAAGGTCTAAAATTAATGTTTATTTTCTCCTTTTTTGCCAAATCCATATACGGAGAAGACTCGCTTGGTTGTGGCTGCGAAACTAAAATAGACCTTATTTTCATCAATATAATTTATTAAAAAAATAGCAATTTCCACACTGCCAATATAGGTGGAAATTGGAGCGTGCAAATATACAAAATTTTATAATACCAGAGTTTTGGCAAAATCTCATTACGATTAAAAATGAAAAATAAGACCTTAAAGCCGATGACTACGGCTGTTGCTATCGGAAATACCTGCTGTACAAGTATAGGATTTATATCCAAATAATAGTTGATGAAATTCCCCAAAATAAGAAGCGAAGCGATAATGAAATAAAATTTAGCGGAAACAAATTGCAATTTTGAAAGCCTTTCACCATCATTAGTACATAGATAAAATAATGCGGTAAGCAGATAGCGTACCAAATAAAAGCCCGATAAAACCAATAGCGAATAGCCCATTTTATTCAGCGAATAACCCAGCAGACTGATTTGCTCTATTTCTTTCGGTAAAACCAATACAAAATCCGATGCCAACGCTGCCAATAAAACCACAAAAACCAGCGAGACTAATCCCCAACTGGCAAAAACATTTGCGGTTTCTTCATAGGCTTGTAGGAAAAAATCTTTTAGCCCTGCCGTGCGTTGCAAATATTGTAAAACCACGATGAATACAAACATCGTAGCGAGTATGATGAAAATCACCCAGTCATTATTTTCTACAATTCTTACCAAAGTTTTTTTTGCAAAAGTAAGAATAAAACACAAATAGATTATCTTTGCACCCAAGAAATGAAAAAACTTGTCATAATACCCACCTACAACGAAAAGGAAAACATAGAAGCCATCATTGCCGCGGTACTGGCATTGGAGGGAGATTTTCATATCCTTGTTGTAGATGATTCTTCGCCAGATGGTACGGCAGAAATCGTAGAGAAACTTATTGTAAATCACCAAGATAGACTTTTTTTGACCATAAGAAAAACCAAAGATGGGCTGGGAAAAGCCTACATACACGGCTTCCGATGGGCAATAAAACACAGCTATGATTTTATTTTTGAAATGGATGCAGATTTCTCTCACAATCCCAATGACCTACCGAAGCTCTACGAGGCGTGCCAGACGGCGGATATGTCCGTGGGTTCTAGGTATTCGCAAGGGGTGAATGTGGTTAATTGGCCTATGGGAAGGGTGCTTCTGTCGTTTTTTGCCTCTAAATATGTGAGACTCGTTTTAGGAGTGCCAATCCACGATACTACGGCTGGTTTTGTGTGTTTCAAACGCCAAACATTGGAACAAATAGGACTGGATAAAGTAGGGCTAAAAGGCTATGGCTTTCAGGTAGAAATGAAGTACAGGGTTTTCTGTAAAGGGCTGAAAATAAAAGAAGTACCGATTATTTTTACCAATAGAGTAAAGGGCGAAAGCAAGATGAACGGAAGTATCATAGGTGAGGCTATTTTTGGAATTTTGAAACTTCGTTGGAAATCATTAATAGGAAAATTATGAGAGCGTTTTTAATATTGATGCTATCGGTATCGGTGTTGTTTTCTTGCGAAAATTCCAAATCGGTTAATACTCCTAAAAACCTGATTGACAAGGATAAAATGTCCGAACTCATCGCTGAATTTGCCATTAATGAACAGATGAGTATCATCAACCATAAAGGAAATATGGAGACCAATACGCGTTATATTTTGAAGAAATATGGGGTTTCGGCGGCTCAGTTTTCAGAGAGTTATGCGTATTATTTGGCATCGCCTTCGGATTTAGAAAAGATTTTAGACAATGCCCAAAACATCGTGATTGAAAAACACCCAGAAGCCGAAACATACATAGAGAAAAAGGAAAAAGAGACTAACCAAGGACAATAATTATGCAACAAAAATTCTTCAACATAGAGCAAACCACCCAAGGAAAAGCCCGTGCAGGGAAAATCACCACAGACCACGGCGAGATACAAACGCCTATTTTTATGCCCGTAGGGACGGTGGCTTCGGTGAAAACCGTTCATCAGAGAGAGCTGAAAGAAGACATCAAAGCACAGATTATTCTAGGAAACACCTATCATCTTTATCTTCGTCCGAAAATGGAAGTGATGCAGGAGGCTGGTGGTCTGCACAAATTTATGAACTGGGACAGACCAATCCTTACCGATTCTGGTGGCTACCAAGTTTTTTCCCTTTCTGATAGCAGAAAAATGACGGAGGAAGGCGTGAAATTCAAGTCGCATATAGACGGCAGCTATCATTTTATTTCGCCTGAAAAATCAATGGAAATCCAAAGGCAAATCGGTGCCGATATTTTTATGGCATTTGATGAATGTACGCCTTATCCGTGCGAATATAATCAAGCCAAACTCTCGATGGAAATGACCCACAGATGGCTGAAAAGATGTATAAAATGGTGCGAGGAAAATCCTGAAATCTACGGACACAAGCAAAGGCTTTTCCCAATTGTGCAGGGTTCTACTTATTCAGATTTAAGGAAGATTTCCGCCGAATTCATTGCTGAGCAAAACGCCGAAGGCAACGCCATTGGTGGGCTTTCCGTAGGCGAACCAGAGGAGGAAATGTATCGCATCACCAACGAGGTTACGGACATTCTCCCCATAGAAAAACCGCGTTACCTAATGGGCGTAGGCACTCCTTGGAATATCCTAGAAAGCATCGGTTTGGGAGTGGATATGATGGACTGCGTAATGCCTACACGAAACGCCAGAAACGGAATGCTTTTCACTTGGCAGGGCGTGATGAACATCAAAAATGAGAAATGGAAAAACGATTTCTCCCCACTCGACGAAACAGGTGTAAGTTTCGTAGATAGAGACTACTCCAAAGCCTATGTGAGACATCTTTTCGTGGCGAAAGAATACCTCGCAAAGCAGATTGCATCGGTGCATAATTTGGCGTTTTATCTAGATTTGGTAAAGGTAGCCAGAGAGCATATCCTCGCGGGCGATTTCTACGAATGGAAAAACAGCATTGTCCCTATTTTGAAACAACGACTTTAAATTAAAAACATAGTGGGAATTATAGACCGATATATCATCAAGAAGTATTTAGGGACATTGGTATTTATGCTGTTGCTCCTGTCCATCATCGTAGTGGTGATAGACGCACAGGCGAAAGCCCCAAGGCTAGAAGCGGTGCTGATAGAAGGGCAGAAGACCAGTATGAGCTACTTCCTTGTGCATTTTTATCCGTTCTGGATAATGCACCTTATCGTTACTTTTATGTCTATTTTGGTCTTCATTTCGGTCATTTATTCCACCTCTCGTATGGCGAATAATACGGAAATCGTGGCGATTATCAGTAGCGGTGCGAGTTTCCACCGATTCGCAAGACCGAACTTTATGGCTTCTGGCTTTATTGCGGTGGTTTTGTTGGTCGCCAACCATTTCCTGCTCCCATTGGCAAATATCAAAAAAAACGAATTGGAGCCTTATACTTATAGCCAAGCCAACCGAGAAAAACTATTAGGAAACGCCGAAATATCTACACAACTCTCTGCTAATGAGTATATTTTCATCAATAGTTATCACCGAGAGGAAAATAGAGGCAATGGCTTTTTATTCCAAAAGTTTGATAAGAATAAAAAACTAATAGAAGAACTGATAGCAAATGACATTGCTTGGGACGAGAAGAAAAAACGCTTTGTAGTTACAGGGTATTTGGAGCGAAAAGCCACCAAAGACAATATGGAAACCATCGCAAACGGCGATACAAAGGAGCTGAATTTTGGGCGTTCCCCTGCGGAACTCTTTCCGAATGAATTATTGGGGCAAACCAAGACCACACCAGAACTTTTAGACCTAATAAAACAAGAGGAAAACAAAGGAAACAAAAACCTAAATGTCTTTCTGAACGAGCTACACCAGCGTACTTCTATGCCAGTGGCCATCGTTATTCTATCCATACTTGCACTTTCTCTGTCTTCGCAGAAAAAAAGGGGCGGACTTGGAGCTAATTTAGCGATTGGGATTACAATTGCCTTCGTCTTTGTCTTCTCGTTTGAGGCCTTGAAAGTTGTCTCCCAAAACAACGGACTTCCACCAGCCCTCGCAATGTGGCTACCGAATATCATTTTTGGGGTATTGGCGGCGTATCTTTATTTCAAACGAGCGAACCAATAGGCGGAAAAGTCATTAATTAGTACAATAATTCTACTTCTTTATGATAAAATCGTTGCAGTCCATCATTTTCTAATTCTATCCAAAGGAAGCCATCGGTGTCGGTGTTTCGGATAATGCCATTTTGTCGCATTCCTTTTATTTCAAACACGGAAATTTGGTCTTTTCGGAAAAGATTCTGATTAAATTGTTCTAAAATCTCGTTCTCATTGATGTTTTGCAAAACTAATTTATCAGAAATTTCCTGATGAAATTGTTGGGTAAAATCATTGAGGTCAAACGACTTGCCAGTCTGCGTAAATAGCGACCCAGCTTTGGGCAAATGCTTAAAATCTTCTTGTAGAATATTAATCCCTATTCCTACTATATAGTAATCTCGCTCCGCTATTTTCCTTTTCTCGATGAGCATACCAGAGATTTTTTTTCCTTTTAAGATAATGTCATTCGGCCATTTGATGTTTGTATCAATATGGGTCATTTTGGCAATAAAATCCTTCACAATGATAGCGGTATGAAAATTGAAGGATACATCAGACGCGTGTATTTTATCCAGCGGTAGAGCAATGCTGTAGGCTAGGTTTTGGTTTCTAGGAGATGCCCAAGTATTGCCGTATTGCCCTCGTCCTTGTGTTTGGCAAAAAGTAAATAAAGCCACACCCAAAGGCTGCTGCGAAATATAGGAAACAACCGCGTCATTAGTAGAAGTGCATTCTTCTATGTGGAAA
>JAUNHO010000021.1 GCA_030523905.1 Bergeyella zoohelcum | reverse complement strand
GGGCAAAACAAAAAAGTGGTATCATCAGATGTGCATTGGTGGGGATATAAAGTGGCTAAAACCGCTGCTTCATCTCACGAGGGAAGTATCAAAGTGCAGTCGGGAGATATTATAATGAAAGGCAACAATATCATTGGCGGGACTTTCGTACTTGATATGAATAGCATCAACGCAACTGATGTTTCGGGTGAAGCCCAGCAAAACCTAAACGGACACCTGAAAAATGGAGATTTCTTTGAGGTAGAAAAATATCCTACGGCAGTATATAAAATCACTTCTATAAAGAAGAGTAAAAATAAAAACTTCAATTATATTGTGAATGGAAATCTTACCGTTAAGGGAAAAACAAATGCGGTATCTTTCCCAGCGAAAATTACCAATAACAACGGGGTTGTGAGTATAGTTTCAGATAAATTCTCTTGGGATAGACAGAAATTTGATGTTACCTACAGCTCTACTATGAAAGATGTTGTAATAAAAGATGACATTGATATGACGGTAAGCGTAAGTGCTAAATAGATAAAATAATTAAAAAGCTACTTCCGAGCGAGGTGGCTTTTTTAGTAAAGAAAAAGCAGTTTCAAGATGATACCGAAACTGCTTTTACACTCAAAAAAATCGTTGTAAGTTTACCGAAGTCTGTCCACAGATTTTACGAGCCTTTCGTCCTTTCTGATGTAGATATTTGCCATCAATAGGCAGCATACAGAAACTATGGGAAAAACAAGCTCAATACCTTTCACAGGGAACGCTATCCCTCCAGATAAATTGAGTAGCCAGTAAGCCAGTAATACAATCAACAAAGCGTTTATGAAGATGTTCAAATTATTGAACAAAATCTGTCTTTTTCTATTCTTATAGCCAAATATAGAGGCTACGGAAAGCACTATCACTACCCAAGACAAGACCAAAGTCCATAGGTTACTTTCTATTACTTCCACATCCTGTGAAGTAAAGTACAATGATACGCCACATAGTGTTACCAAAATCAAGAAAATGGTTTGTATTCTCTGAATCATAGCACAAAAGTAAGATATTTTTTTGCATTTATCAAAAAATAATGTAGATTTGCCGAGTTATTTATTCTGAAAAACATAAGTCGCCTGGCTTAATGTACTCAAATACAAAACTTTAAATTAAAAATACTTTTTACATACATTTATTTATAAGATGTTTAATATTGAAATGTTAAGGTCAAAATCCACTACGGAACTGACCTCTATAATGAAACAACTTGGTATGAAAATCCCAAGAAAAGGAGATGATGAAAGCAAAATCTTTGCAATCCTTGATTTTCAGGCCGATAATCCCAAGCTAGCAAAAGAAATTTTTGAGGCAACACAACCTGCCGAGCAAGCCAAAGCAGATGAAAAAAAACAGCCGAAAAAAGCCCCTGTAAAACGCACTAAAAAGGTAGCAGAAGCACCAAATAAAGCGGTAGAAACAGCAGAACAACCAGAAAAAACTCAGCCAAAAGTAGAAGCTATCACGGAGGTACAGCCTACCGAAACGCCTACCGAAAAACCAACCAAAAGAAAGAGAATACAAAAAACACCTGCCGAGCCAAAAGCAGAGGCGAAAGAAAATACCAACACGGAGGAACCGCCGAAAAAAGAGGCAACCGCCGAGACTTCTAACCACCAAGAGCAATCTCAGAGAAGTAAAAAGAACAATCCTAATAAAAATCCGCAAAACCAACATCAGAACCAAAATACGGCTTCCCAAACCGCTAAAAACACGGAGGAAGCAGAGCCTAAAAAGGAATTTAATTTTGATGGACTGATAACCATTGAAGGCGTTTTGGAGATTCTACCAGACAATTATGGTTTCCTTCGCTCATCGGATTTTTCGTACATTTCTTCCCCAGACGATGTCTATGTTTCCACGGCACAAATCCGAAATTATGGGCTAAAAACAGGCGATACCGTAAAGGGCATCGTGAGACTTCCAAAGGAGGGCGAGAAATATTTCTCTCTTCAAAAGCCATTGGAGGTCAATGGTAGAGATTTAGGCTTCATCAAAGACCGCGTAGCGTTTGAGTATCTTACGCCACTTTTCCCAGAAGAAAAATTCAATTTGGCGGGTAGTGGTGCCACGCTTTCCACTAGGATAGTTGATTTGTTTGCCCCAATCGGTAAAGGGCAAAGAGCAATGATAGTCGCCCAGCCGAAAACTGGTAAAACAATGCTACTGAAAGACATCGCCAATGCCATCGCTGCCAACCACCCAGAGGCGTATATGATGGTACTCCTTATAGACGAACGCCCAGAGGAGGTAACGGATATGGAGCGAAGCGTGAATGCAGAGGTCATCGCTTCTACCTTTGATGAATCTGCCGAAAAGCATGTGAAAGTAGCCAATCTAGTCTTGGCAAAAGCCCAAAGAATGGTAGAATGCGGACACGATGTGGTCATTCTCCTAGACTCCATCACGCGTCTAGCAAGGGCTTATAATACGGTTACGCCTGCCTCTGGTAAAATCCTTTCTGGTGGGGTAGATGCCAATGCACTGCATAGACCAAAACGCTTCTTCGGTGCGGCAAGGAATATAGAGGGTGGTGGCTCGCTTACCATTATTGCAACGGCTCTCATTGATACAGGTTCTAAAATGGACGAAGTGATTTTTGAGGAATTCAAAGGAACAGGAAATATGGAACTTCAGCTGGATAGAAGAATAGCCAACAAGCGTATCTACCCAGCCATAGATTTGGTAGCGTCTAGCACGCGTAGGGACGATTTACTGCACAACGAACTGACCCAACAACGAATGTGGATACTCCGCAAGCACCTCTCTGATATGAACCCAGTGGAAGCAATGGAATTTGTAGAAAAAAACATAAAACCAACGCTAAACAATGAGGAGTTTCTGATGAGTATGAACAAATAAATGATGAAGGCGAGATGATGAGTGATGAAGGATAAATGAAGATGGATTAAATAATTAAATAAAAACGACCCGTTTTGAAGGGGGTAATTACCCGTTCAGAACGGGTCGTTGAGTATTAGATAACGGGTCATCAATCCTTAATTGACCCATCGTTGAGTATTAAATTAATGGTCATCGCTCCGTTCAGAATGGATTAACAACCCCTTTGGAACGGGTCGTTTTTGTTCAATCGTTTAATCCTTAAATCTCTCACTGGTCATCATTTATCATTCATCGCCCATCATCTATTATTCAAAAAAACTGCCCTATCTCCGAAGAGATAAAGCAGTCTAACATGAAAAAAGTAATTAAAAAAAATTAAAAAATGAAGAAAATTATTTCTCGCCTTTTATTAGGACATTATCCACTTCCCAGTTGGTAGAAGCTCCACTTACGGAAGTGTATTTGAAAGCAACTCTGATGCTTTTGCCCTCGTATGCCGCTAGACTTATTTTCCCTGAACTGATGAAGCCTGCAAAGGCATTCATATCGGTGTCAAAAGTGGCGTCTAGTTTTGTCCATTGTGTGGTGGCTACATCGCCAGTATAGTTGGTAGTGATGTAGGCTTCCAGTGGTTTTCCGCTGTATCTACCATCGGTCTCGAAAGATAGGTAAGAGTTTTTGTACCCTGTGAGGTTGATGGTATTGGAGATAAGCCAGTCCTCGTTTTCCTTTCTATTCGCACTGAAATAGGCACTCGGTCTAGGGTTACCATAGGTTGTAGTAGTCCATACTTCTGCACCTTTCACGCTGATAGCCGTCCAATTGCTGAGGTCTGTGAAGCCGTCTTCAAAGAGAGTGTAAGACTTGGCTGGGAGAGTGCCATCACATCTTGGGTTATCAAGGTCTATGTCCCTTAGTTTGGTAATCCATAGCTGGTATTCGCCATTGTAGTAGCTCAAAATCCCTGTTACATTGCCCTTGCCTACCTCTACTTCTATGGAAGATGCTTTTAGAGGTTCGTCTCTTGTACCGAAATCGGCTCTGCCACTGGTACGAAGTATAATGGTATTTCCGTTGCAGTCCTCCAAAGTTCTATTGGTATTCGCCGTTCCTGTGGCATAGGTTTTACCCAAATCGGAGGCGATGAATTGCAGGTCTTTTATCGTTACCCATCGTCCTACATTGGCATCTGCTGAGGTTTTGGAAAGTGTAGCCAATGAAACTTCCGTTGGAGTGATATTGACAATCGGTTGCTCGGAACGGAAGAAATGTTTGTAGGTGTCCGTCTCGGCAATCTGCCCAATGTTGCCATTGTAAGGCACACCTATTTGGTATTCACCGCCATTAGTTCCTATATAGAGGTCTTTTAGGCTGATGGTAAGCGTTCTACCAACTTGGTATCTTCGGTCTTGATAAAGACTAGTTTGATTGATATTCACACGGATACCGCCAGTTTCATCTTCTATATAGATGTATTTGTAGAGATTGCCTTTTTCGTCATTGGCGGTTACTCTTGCTGTCAGCGTAAAATCTTCGGTGATTTGCGTCATTGTACTTCCAGATGCTAAAAGGCTTTTCACCTCGGCAATGGTTTTAGCGGTAGAAGTAGCGGAAGGAGCACAGGTTGCCACGATGTTATCGGTTCTGTTGCCAGCCATTTTCAAATCAGATTCTCTCACAATATAGAGCTGATAAGTGGTAGAATATTTGGTAACAATCCCTACAAAATCTCCGTTACCAGACGGAATGGTATTCCTTGCAAAAGTCGCATAACCGCTGTTTCTCACCACTCTGGAAGTTCCTGTGAAAGTAGCATCGGTAAGGCTTTTAGTTACCGTAGCACCATCAGGAGCGTACTGGGAGCAAAGGGCATTGGCGTGGAACTGGGCATTTGGAACTTTTACCAAAACACCTAGTAAATTATCATTTGCGGTTTTCATATCTGCCAAAGTCATTTCTTTTGGTGTGATAGTAGCTACCTCGCCACAAGATTTGATGATATTGGTAGGGATATTCTTTTCTTGTACCCTATCAAATTTTCCATTGACCATCTCGCCAATCTGTATCAATCCGCCATATTCTCCTACGGAAAGCCCTTTTAGTTTGATATAGACTTTCGCCCCTTGCGGATAGTGAATATAGAGGCTGGAGGCATTCACGCCAATGGTTAAACCGTGAGTAGGATTGGTAGGGTCATCTTGAATGAAAATCGTTTTGTAGATATTCCCAGCTTCATCAGAGGAGGAGACATAGCCTTCTAAAATCAAATCCTCGGTGATGATTTCGTTTTGAGTCATAGCCTTTACTTTGGCAAAAGTAGTATTGGCTGTAAGGTCTGCACACTGGTAGTTTGCCGAAGAATCTGGGATACCATATTTGTCATCTTGCACACAGCTAGTAGCGAATAATGCCATAGCAGATAACAAAAGTGCCTTGATGTATGAATATTTTTTCATTGTTTTTTCTGTTTAATTAAAATCTTAGATATACATTAGCAAAGAAAGTTCTACCTCTATCGTACCACAATTTCGGGCCGAAAGACCTTGTCGTTTTTTGGCTATCTATATAACTATCTCTGAAATTTGCTTTTCTTGCCTGTTCATAGCCTCCCGTTACATAGTTTCTGTTGTTCAAGATGTTATTCACACTAATGCTGATGCCCACTCTGTATTTTCCAAAAAGGAAGGACTTACCAGCGTTGGCATTGAGCATAAACTGGTCGTCAAATTTGGTTTGTTTTATCAACGAAGCCACATTTTCTGGGGTAGCAGCTGGTACATTGATAGTCTGCCTAGTGGTGTTATCAGTATAAACATAGGCCTCGTATCGGTCGCCAGTAAGCGGATTGATGTAGAAATTCTCGGTTCTTAGGATAGAAGAAAAACTCAAATATTGGTCTGCCAAATAGTTCGCAGAAGCCCCTATCCACCAGTATTTTGGGCTATTGTATTTGAAACCGAAAGACGCAGCTTTTTGTGGCGTTCCTGTAACTTTGAAACCTTTGATGTTCGCCTGTCCCATATTTTCAAAGCCTTGTGCAAAGTTTTCATTATCTACACTCACATACAGATTTGGGTTGTTTCTATAAGTGTATTCACCGTAACTACCAGCGGCTATAAGGCTGAAAGTAGGCGTTATTTTGAGTTCTGCACCTAGCTCTGCCCCCACAAATCTTTTTTCCACATTGGTGAGTGCCTCTACCACGAAGCCATCTCTGCCGTCTGTGGAGTTAGCAAACTGAAGCCCTTCGCCGAAGTATCTTGCAATTTCCGTTTGGTTGCTGATGTCCGTAAGGTAGCCAGATAATCTCAGTTTTAGTACCTGACCTCTATGGATATAGCTCAATTCATTAGAATTAATCAACTGGTTTTTAAGGTCTGGTGTGATGAAATTATTTACTCTTGGGTTGATGAAAATTTCATTCAAGGTTGGTGCTAAACTGAAATAAGTACCGCTGTATGTAATGAAGTTTTTACCATTGATTTTGTAAGTCAGTCGGGCTTTTAGACCTGTTTCCCAGGTATCATACACATCGCTTTTGCCTTTGGAAGAGTCTTGATAAATATGATGACGGAAATGCCCATCTCTCTGTGATTCTGAATATCCCACGAATGCCGAAGCGGTGAAATTCCATTTCGCTAAATCCAAATCAGTACCGAGATGGAAAGCGTATTGGTCTCTTAATAAATCGTAGGAATACTGCGTTCTGTCACCTTCATAGACTTTGGTGTTTGCGTTATCCATATCGTATGGTCTATCGCCACCGAAGGCATCAAGGTTATTCGCAAACCCGGCTCCTAGAAGGTCTTTTATTCTTCGGAAATTATCAGATTTTAGATTTTGATAGTTGAAATTCAGGTTTAGTTTCCAGTTGTCTTGAAGACGCGTATCAAAATGAGAAACGAAGTTGAAAGTTTTATCCTTATTCACATCATCTACTAAAGTATAAGCGGCTCCGTTGGCGGTATTGTTTCGGTTGGCATTATAGAGATAATCCCAGTTGATTTGTGCCATAGAGCGGAACTCATCTGCGGTATAATTGCCATAGCTTGGGAGATTTCTGTAATAACTTGGGTCTGGGTTTTGTGCGTGGAACCAGTCTAATCTACTTCTAGCATCGCTACCAATCTGATAAGAGAAGGTATTGTTCCAGTTGCTTGTTTTTCCTATTTTATTATAGGTTTGAAGCATAAACATTGGCTCAAAAGTTTTTCTTATCCTTGAATTTCGTTTTTCGCCATCTTGCCAACCCCAAAATGCGTTGTAGTTTTTGCCCATTAGGTCATAGACTTCTTGGGTATTCGCACTATTAGTTCCTCTGTATGTAGGAGCTCCAAATGCGGTAAGGTTAATGGAAAACCGATCTGAAAATTTCTTTTCTATGGCACCGAAATAAGCGTAAGAATCTTGGTAAGTAGCATCTATTACGGCTTCCTGTGCCCATCTTCTACTTCCAGAGAAAGTGAAAGCCCAGCCTTTTGCCGTCATTCCTGTGGAATAGGTAGCCATTAAACGATGCTGATAACTTCTATTAGAAAGTGAGTACGCCAAAGAAGTTCCTTTTCTGAAATTAGAGGCTCTTGTATTGTAATAAACCACACCACCGAGATTACCAAATGTATATTCCGATGGGGTGATGTTGTCTGCGTTTTCGTGTGGGTATCTTGTGATGTCGTTCAGACCGCCCCAGTTACTGAATTCCACTCTACCATTATCGTTTTTAGACATCGGGACTCCGTTAAACAAGACGCTTTCGTATCGGTTATCTATTCCTCTTGGGCGGAACCAATAAGCACCGAGTTCAAACGCGGCGGCACTTTGGAAAGCATCTTTACCCGAACTCAAAAGCCCTACGGTAGGTTGCATAGAACTGCCCTCGGAATCTGCCACAGCATCATCTACCAAGATAATCCCAGATTCGGAAGATTGCACCGATGGCAGAAGACTAATGACGCCCAAATCCTTTCTTTTCTCTCCTTCCGATATGTGGAAATCCAAGGTTCTCGGCTCTAATCCGTGTTTTGAAACAACAATCTGGTACTGCCCTGGCTTCAAATCTACAAATTGGAAATACCCAATTTTATCCGCTGCCACATCTTCATTAGACTGAACAAGGTCAATCTCTGCTCTCTCCACTGGTTTGCCTTCTGCGTCTTTTACATATGCGAAAACCGTAGTCTGTGCATAGTAGAAAGATGCAGGCATCAAACTAAATAAAGAGATGAGTGATAATTTCTTTATCATAACAAAAAATTTCTGTTCTATTATACTTGATTATTTTATTTATCTATCAAAAATATGGACAAAATTAATTATTTTTTTAGAAAATATGAAGATTTTAACATTTTATTTTTATGATTTATTTCTGCTTTATTTATTGATTTTTCAGAATTAAAATTAGTAATTTTGTGGCAACAATTTTTATTGAAATGAAAAAAATATTATCCGTATTTACGCTTTTGCTTGTTGCCATTGCGTTTGCACAGCAGAGACAAGTCCAAAGGGCTGCCGTAGCATTCCTGAATGTGGAAAACCTATGGGATACCATTCCATCGGCAGATTATGTAGATGGTACGCTCCCTACTTGGCACAAGAATTTTCATAGAAGTGTGCCAGTAGATTCCTTGAAACATCTTTCGGTAACGGAAGACTACAAAGGAGCTTGGAATGATTCTTTATTAATTGATAAAAAGGTCATTCGTCATCAGGTGCTTTCCGAAGATTTCACCCCTAAAAGTGCTAAAAACTATACCGCTAAAATCTACCAACATAAGCTAGAAACGATTTCCAAAGTCATTTCAGAATTGGGTAGGCAATACACCAATACACTTCCTTCCATAGTAGGGTTGATAGAGATAGAAAACCGAAAGGTGGTAGAGGATTTGGTGGGGCAATCAGCGTTAAAAGGCGGTGATTATGGTATTATTCATTTTAATTCTTACGATGCCAGAGGGATAGATGTAGCGATTATCTATCAAAAGAAAAGATTTATCCCTACCAATACCTATAAAAAAGAGGTGAAGATTTTCAATGACGAAGGGAAAAGAACCTACACGCGTGATATTCTCATAGCGGAAGGTTTGCTTGATGGTGAGAAAATAGCCGTGTTTATGAACCACTGGCCATCTAGAAGCGGTGGCGAAGCTCGTTCTCTACCAAGAAGGATAGCTGCTGCCAATGTGCTAAAAACCGAAATGGATAAAATAAGAGCCAAAGACCCAAATGTAAAACTTTTTGCAATGGGAGACTTTAATGATGACCCTGTAGATCCTAGTTTGAAAAAGCATCTCGGTGCCGTAGGCGAGGTAAAGCAACTCTCCGAAGAAAAACCTTATTATAACCTAATGTATAAACACTTTAAGGCAGGTGTGGCATCTTTGGCATACCGAGATGCACCGAATTTGTTTGACCAAATCATAGTTTCTAAAAATTTGGTTTCAGATAAACTCACTGCGGATTATCGTATTTATAAAGCAGAAATCTACGCTCCTGCTTATATGATAAACCGCGAAGGGCAATGGAAAGGCTACCCAAAACGCTCTTGGAATGGCGATACCTACACTTACGGATATAGCGACCACTTCCCAGCAGTATCGGTAGTGCAGAGAGAGGTGAAAAAATAAGCCACCGCAATACAAAAACAGAAGACTGCAACACAAAAATAATGCCCCGCAACGGAAGAATGGAATACCGCAATAGGAGAAGAACGCCCTGCAAGGCAAGAACAAGAGACCGCAATAGAAGAATGCCCTCCTGCTTGATAAAATAATAAACCGCAAAATAAATTAATGCAGTTTTATAGGAGAATGGTCTTGTTTTTTATGAAAATGATAATTGTGAAGAATAAAAGAAAGCGTTTTTAACCTAAATATAAAAACATTGCACATTCATCATATTCTAAACTTTTTATTACCTTTGTCCCTGTTTAATTTTTAGAATATCAGTTTATGGCTGTTCGCTTAAAATCTATTTTAGATAACGATTTCTATAAAATCACGATGCAAAATGCCGTGGTAAAACTCTTCCCATCAGAGCGAGTAAAATACGAGTTTATCAATCGTGGGAAGCATTTCTTTCCAGATGGCTTCGCAGATGAACTCCGCAAGGCTGTAGATGCAATGGCAGATTTACAGCTGACCAAAGACGAAAAACAATACCTGAAAGAAACCTGCCCATATCTCGCTCTGCCGTATTTGGATTTCCTAGAAGGCTATCATTACGACCCTTCGGAGGTGATTATAGAGCAAGTGGGTAACGACCTGAAAGTAAGTGTGGAAGGGCTTTGGTATCGTACTATTTTATGGGAAGTGCCTTTGCTTTCGCTCATTTCCGAGTTGCATTACGAGATGAACAAAATGGAGCGAGATGCCAATAAAGCCATTTTAGATAAAACAATAGAAAAATCTAAAAAACTGAACGAACTCGGTGTTACATTTGCGGAATTTGGTACGAGAAGAAGGCACTCGTATAATGTTCATCGCCTTGTGATGGAGGCTCTCACCAAGGAAACAGGTTCGTTTATTGGGACTTCCAATGTGCATTTTGCAATGGAATTTGGGGTAAAACCTATCGGAACACACGCCCACGAGTGGTTTATGTTCCACGCTGCGGAATACGGCTTCAAGATGGCGAATCAACTTGCGTTGGAGCATTGGGTAGATGTCTATCGTGGGGATTTAGGCGTGGCATTATCAGATACTTATACTACGGAAGTCTTTTTTCGCCAGTTTGATAAGAAGTTTGCTAAATTATTTGATGGCGTAAGGCACGACAGCGGCGACCCAATAGAATTTGCCCATAAAACCATAGAGCATTACGAGAGTTTTGGCATCAATCCTTTGTATAAATACATCATTTTTTCCGATGGATTGAACCTTGAAAAAGTAGAGGAAATCACCCACTCCACACGCGGAACCATAGGTATTTCTTTCGGTATTGGAACCAATCTTACCAATGATGTAGGGCTGAAACCAATGAATATTGTGATGAAACTCATCGGTGTACAAGCCCCGAATGGCGACTGGCTACCGACCGTGAAGCTCTCCGACGAGAAAGGCAAATACACAGGCGAACCGAAAATGATAGAACTCGCCAAAGAGGTTTTGAGGATATAAGGAACCGAGCCGAAATTTAGGACATCATCAATGAATTTTTTGTTTAATAGTTTTCCATAAGTGTTGGTAGTCCCTCTTTATTAGCTTATAAATAGCGATAAAGAAGGCTTTTTTAGGTCGTTTAGCCAAAAATTTAGGTTCAGTAGCCTTCCGTTTGGCTTATTTTGAGATGTATTTAGGTAAAATTGAGAAGCGTTTAGGTTGAATGCTGAAATTTTTAGGTCGTGCGGGGAAGTGTTTAGGTCATTTTGAGATATTTTTAGGTCTTGAACCTAAACGATTAGCAAAAAGACCCAAAAATTTGACTTCGGGACGCAAAATTTTAGGTCATTGACCTAAATGCTTCGTAAAAAGACCTAAAATTTTCTCAAAACCACCTAAAAATATCTC
>JAUNHO010000020.1:831-11449 GCA_030523905.1 Bergeyella zoohelcum | reverse complement strand
GAAATCCCACTTGAAAACCAAATTAGAATTTTCCGTATCTACTGGCAAAATGGAAATATCTAGCCACTCCTCTTTCTCTGCTAATTTCTGTACAGGTACGCTCACCTCTGCTACATTCAGTTTTTCGTCATAGGTGTAAGCCCCCCATTGCTGGAAATCTTTATTAAGAATCACTTTCCATTCTTTTTCAGTAGGAAGGACGAATAAGCCGTAAGTACCAGCAGGAACGGTTTTCCCACCGAAATTAACCGACTGCCCAAAGGTAATTTTCGTAGAGGAATTAGCCCCTGCTCTCCAAATTTTTCCGAAAGGAACCAATTCACCGAAAATCTTTCTACCTTTTACGCCAGGTCTCCCATAATCTACACTGATTTTTGAGATGGAAAACTGCTGCTCTACCTTTTGTCTTGGGCTGGCCGCAGGGACTTCATACTGTGCATATCCCAGTACTGAAACCGAAAATAATGCTGTAAATATTAATTTTTTCATTGACTAAATAAAATTTTTGTAAAGATATAAAAATGTTTGGTCTGATGAAAAATAAGATTCTAAATTTAAAATAACACGAAAGATTACACCTATCAATCCATATTATCCTTGTCTAGAACTTACTTTCTTTTTTTTGAAACTCGTTTTGCTTTAATGACAGATTTCACTCCTGCGGATTTTTTCAAAACACTGCTATATGTACCTTTATAAAACTTTTCATAGGCATACTCTGCAGCTTTTCTCAAATCCAAAACGCCACCCGCTCTAGACACCATATCAAAACGATTGTTGGTATTGGTAGGGAGCATTGCATTCACGGTAGATTTGTTCGCCGTATTCACGAAAGCCTCTATAATCTGCTCTGGTTTCAGCTCTGGCATATACGCCAAAAGCACCGCAGCCGCCCCAGCCACCACTGGCGAAGCCATAGAAGTCCCTTGTAGATACTCGTATTTAGCATCTGGAACGGTAGAATAAATCTCTGTACCAGGTGCGAAAATATCTACCATCTTCCCATTATAATTGGAGAAACTCGCACGGAGAAACTCATTATCATTGGTACTTGCACCCACCACAATCATATTATTAATGAATGGTTTTTCATCGGTTACATTAATGAAATTGGTAGGGTAATAGACATTCTCCTGAATATCTTCGTTTTCATTTCCAGCGGCTTTCACCAAAAGTACGCCTTTACCCTGTGCGTATTTGAAAGCGTCCCAAACCACAGATTTCCCAGGCGAAATAGGCTTACCGAAACTCATATTGAGAATTTTCGCCCCATTATCCACAGCATAGCGAATGGCATTTGCCACATCTTTATCCCTTTCATCTCCATTCGGAACGGCTCTCACGGTGAGGATTTTCGCCACTTTACTTGCCACTCCGTATTGGATTTCATTGCCCTGCGGATACCCTGCAATAATCCCTGCCACATGGGTTCCGTGCTGTGCATCTGGCCCTTCGTAATGGTTGTTTCCGTAGGATTTTTCAGAATAATCATCATAATTATCGCCCACCAGCTCGGCTCTATTATCAAAGTCTAAATTATATTGCTTGGTCGCTTGGGTTTCGTAATGTTCCAAAGCCCCTTTGAACTCTTTTTCCAATGCTGTTTTCACCTCATCAGGGGTTTTTCCTGCAAATTCAGGGGTTTTTGAAATATTATTCAGAAGATTCACAGCGATCGCCTCCGTTTGGTTATTCGGTTTGATATTAGCCACCACTTCTGGCGTTAGTTTCTGACCTTTCAGCATAGCCACCACCGTAGGCACTAACTCGTTCAGACGCTTGAAATTCTGATAACCTTGCTGTGCTTCCACCGATTTTTTGCTAAAAATCTCCTTGGATTTCATATACATTTCAAACTCCTCTGGCATTTGCTTTTGGTTGATTTTATTCTGTTCAGAATTATCTCCCTCAAAGAATGGTTTGTACTTTTTCACCACACGAGTTACCTCCAAATTATCGGCATCTACATCGCCTTTTTTGCTTCCCATAAAATTCCAGCCGTAGATGTCATCTACATAGCCATTATTATCATCATCTTTGCCGTTATTAGGGATTTCATTCGGATTTACCCACATATTTTTAATCAAACCTGGGTGATCCACCTCTACCCCAGAATCTAAAACACCTACGATAATAGTTTTCGGCTTCAACCCTTTGGATTGTAAATACTTGTACGCATTTTCGGTATTAACGCCATAGGTATCGGTTGTCGATAAATCTTTGTGATACCAAGTCATCAAATCCTTATCTTTCATTGGGTCCAACTTGGTTTCTTTATCTTGTGCGAAAGAAACGCTATAACCAGCCAAAAATAAAGCTGCTACAAATAACTTTTTCATTGTATTTTAATTATTTTTTAGTTTAATATTTTTAATATATGATAATGTTTCAGGGCCTTTATTGCAAAGTAAATCCAATATAGACAAATCTTCTACAAACCCCATTTTATCAGAAAAGGTTTGGTAATATTCCGCTGTTTCGTATTCCGTGGGTTTCTTTGCAGAAAATCTCTCTCTAAAATCCTCTTCTTTCGGCTCCTTGATATACTCCTCCGTAAGGGAATACGCCTTTTCTGTTTTCAAAATACGCTGAATTATCTCCAAAACTTTCAGATTAAATTTCAGAAGATTAAGCTCTTTTATTTCAAAAATTGACTGAAGTTTATCCTCGTAAAACTCAAAATAAGGCGAAGATTGATAAGCCGTTTTGATGGATTTCCAGTGTAGATTTTGCCAATTTTCCGCATAGGAAATCTCTATGTCTTTCATCGCTCGTTTGCCGTTGTGATGTATGGGGATAATGAGCGACAACTTGCCGTTTGCCCCATAAATATTGGCACGATTACGATAGGTTTGCTTCGGAAAATGCTCCCACTGCTCCAAAACTACCTCGTTTTTTTCGTCTAAAAACTCTGCAAACCACGAAATCGGTGGTAGGTAAAATATCGGTAATAATTTCATTGTCAAAATAAAATATTTGCTCTAAAAACGGATTTTAATCGTCTTTCTTTTTCAATAATTTAGCGAAATAATCCCAACCGAAAAACAGCCCCAAAACTATCGCTGCTACCCACCAATAAGAGGTTTTATGCAAATCGCCAGTGTTGGTTGCTTTGAACATTCTATCCCAGCGGATTGTTTTTCCGTTCGCCTGATAGTCCGAATTTTGGTCGGCAAATAAGCCTTCTACACTCATCCAAGTGAACATAGGTTTTCCCACAATGTGCGTCTCTGGAACATAGCCAAAAAATCTAGAATCCAAGGAAGCATCGCGGTTGTCCCCTATCATCATATAATAATCGTACTTTACGATGTATTCATTCGCAGGCACTCCGTTGATGCTTATTTTCCCATCTTTATTTTCCAGCGTATTACCTTCGTATTTCACTATCAGTTTTTCATATTCAGGGAGATTCTCTGGGGTCAGTTTCAGTACATCGCCTTTTTTCGGCACTCTCAATGGCCCGTACCAATCTTGGTTCCAAGGTTTATTAATAGGGAAAATAGAGCTAGAAGTATTGATTTTATTAGACATTTTCACTTTTGTGCCTGTTTCATCGGCTACATACTGCCCACCTTGCATTACAGGATAATAGGAAATCGCCGCTTCGCCCTTTGGTTCTACTTCTTGCTTCACTTCTATCACCTGCGGCAGGGCTTTGATGTCTTTTACCAATTGGTCGGTCAGCCCTTGAAATCTGTAATAATAGCCTTTATCGGTTTGAAATTCTTTCACTGGTAGAAAGCCATAGACATCGTACAGAGCAGGAATATCCAGCTGCGAACTAGTATAGACTTCGTAGGCGTGCTGAACTTGGGCATCTCCCATTCTTTTCTCTGGTTTTCCATTGATGAATAATTTCCCCTCGCGGAACTCTATCGTATCGCCTGCCTCCGCCACCAATCGCTTCACATACGGGTCTTTTCTATCTATGGCAATATGCACAGAATCATCTGGATAATTGAATACCACTATATCATTTCGCTTTGGTTTCTCCCAACCTGGCAAACGGAAATACGGCAATTTCACGGCTTCTACATACGATTTTGGGTCGTGTTTCCTACCTCGCCTGTATCTATTATCGTTCCTTGTAGAAATGGTATTGCCACTGGTCTCATCGGTAGGCGAAGCCCATAGTTGAGTTTATTCACAAACAGGAAATCTCCCACCAAAAGCGTACGCTCCATAGACCCCGTAGGGATACCAAACGGCTGGGTAACAAAGGTATGAATAACCGTAGCAAAAACCACCGCAAAAGTAATAGAACCTAAAAACGATTCCTTTTTGGGGGGCTCCAATTCCTCGCCTGGAAGTAGAAATGCTGGAGCATCTATCTCCGTATTTTTGTCATAATTCACGGTTGCCATATAGACGAAAGGTAAAAACACAGTTGCCAACTGCTGTCCGATGGTGTTTTTTCCAAATTTATTCATCAGAAATAGATGAAAAACGGACATCATTATCGTCCCTACGATAGGAAGATACGCCAACGCCGCCCACCAAGTGCTGTGCTTAGTCTCCTTCAATACAATATAATAATTGTAAAACGGCACAAACGCCAGTAGCGGATTGTAGCCCATTTTCTTGAACAGCTTCCAAGTAGAAAGCCCCATCAGTACAGCTAAAATAAGTACATAAATGGTATAAATAACAAAATAATTCATTGATTTAATTGGTTTTATTTTCGTTAAAAATTCTCACAAAGATAAATAAAAAACGGAAATATAAGGGATTTTTTTATAAAAAATATGCTCTAATTTATCCAATTAAACCTTTCATCATTTCTTTATGAAAAAGTTTTATCCTCTTTCAAACTTGAAACCATTAAAATAAGCCCCACCAACATCATTACAGAAACCGCCAATAGATAATATTGCGTATTCGGTATAGCGATATATTTTATGGAAAGAACGCCCATTATCCCTAGCAATAATTCATTCAAAAGTATGCCTAAAACCAATGTTTTAACACCAATAATTACAAATTTCGTAACCACAAACACTTTTTCATAAAAAAATTGAAAAAGAAAGAAAACCGAAAGACACATCAGTAATACTAAATGCAAATAAGCAATCACCACATTTCTAAAACCAAAAGCAAACTGACTGATTTCAGGGATATTAGAGCCTAATTGCAATAAAATTTTCACCACAAAAGCAAAACCAGATACTCCCAATAACAACTTCTGTACAGGCAATAGCTGAGGAGCAATTTTGGGGAAATTTCGCCTTACGAAACCTAATAATCTAAACGCCGCAAAAGTCTGCGATAAAGTGGCTAACACAATGATTATGAACAACCAAACTGGGATTTTCATCCATAAAACAGAAAGCCCATAGCCCACCAAACAGCCCAAAAACGACAGCCAAAATATCAACTGATTTTGCCTTGCGTCTATCTCCGCTCCCATTCTTCGGAAAGTGTCTAAAAGCAACCCTATTGCCATCAGCATAAAAAAGCCATTGTACTGAAAATGAAGATAATAGTAAGTAGATGCCAAATACCAATCTTGAGTGATATTACCAAAAATTTTCATATAACTAAGAGCAAATACCCCAAACGAAGAAATCACCGCGAAAAAGAAACCGCCTAAAAACCAATACCTTACCAAATCTTTAGAACTTCGTAAATCTTTCCATAAATAAAAGGAAAAGACGAAACTAACCAGCAACGCCACCGCCGATGCCAAAATAGACGCCCAAAAATACCCAGAATACAAGAACGCTATCAACATCAAGTAAGATGCTAATAGATTCGTTTTCATCAAAGTAAAGTATTTTGAAAGATTATGATTGGGCAAATTTCGTTTCAGATAAAGCAAAACGAACGCGTAAATAATCTGCGTAATCCAGCCATAAAATGCAAAATGCGAGTGAGCCTCCTGTACATTTTTTTGCTCCACGAAAGGTAATGAAAATGCTATTTTATAACGCATTAAAACGCCCAAAACAGCAACCAACAAAAAATTAAAAACCGATAATCTCAGCCAAAATACAATATTCTTCATTTCGCAAAAATAAAAAGTCTGCACAGAAAATACTATGACCGAAATCACATTGGGTAAAATACCGATAATCAAACGATTATTTTCCCTGAAATAATACTAAGCCTCCCTTCTTTTTCCATTTTTTTCACGGTTCTTATCACGGTTTCTATGCGTAGCCCCGTCATATTAGAAAGTTCTTTTCGCGTGAGATTAATCTGGATTTTTTCGCTAGACATTGCACCTTGCTCGCGTTTATAATCTTGAATTTGGTGCCAAATTCTATCCTCTGGGCTAAGGAAAACAATGTTCCGTAGCGTATTACTTTTTCTGATGGATTTTTTAGCAATAGATTTGGTAAATTCTATATGAATTTCAGGGTTTTGCATCAGGAAATTGAGAAATTTTTCTCTATTGATTTTAAGGAGAATAGCCTTATCAGACATTACCTCCACATTCCCAGGAAATGGCTTTTCTAGAAGTACCGCTGGCTCACCGAAGAAACTCCCCGCTACTACTTTATGCTGTAAAAACTCCTTCCCTTCCTCCGTAAAATTGAACACCGATAGCTCCCCCTCTTTCAAGTAAAAAAAATTAGAACTTGTTTCTCCTTCTGCTATCACTCTATGCCCTTTGTATAGGCGTTTTTGCTCTGGCTCGGTTGCCATTATTATCTCCTCTGTAAGGTCAAACTGCATTTCCTTTCTATTTTTTGGATGGCAAAGATACAGAATTTTAATTTTTCTTGTTTTGTTTCAAGAGATAATAAATCCAATCCTATCTACTTTTGTTCGAAGCCCATTTTTTTCAGTAAATTTGCAAGATTAATTTTACAGACAATGCCTAAAAAAAGCCGAGAGCCGAGAGCCGAGATTCAACAGCCAATAGCGAATAGCAAAGATTACATAGAAATCTACGGTGCCAGAGAACACAATCTGAAAAATATAGATGTGAAAATTCCACGAAATGAGCTAGTTGTGATAACTGGACTTTCAGGGAGTGGAAAGTCTTCCCTAGCTTTTGACACCATTTTTGCCGAGGGACAAAGGCGATATATAGAGACTTTTTCGGCGTATGCAAGGCAGTTTTTGGGCGGTTTGGAGCGTCCAGATGTGGATAAAATAGAGGGTCTCTCGCCTGTGATTGCCATTGAACAGAAGACCACCAACAAAAATCCGCGTTCTACGGTGGGGACTATTACCGAACTTTATGATTTCTTGCGTCTTCTATTTGCCAGAGTTTCAGATGCTTACTCACTGGAAAATGGAGAATTGATGGTTTCTTATACCGAAGAACAAATTTTGGAAACCATTAAAAATCAATACGATAAAGAAAAAGTTTTACTCCTCGCTCCTGTGGTTCGCTCACGAAAAGGGCATTACCACGAGTTGTTCGTTCAATTAGCAAAAAAAGGCTACGGACAGGCGAGAATTGACGGAAAATTGCAAGACATTGAATATGATTTGAAACTAGATCGCTACAAAACCCACGATATAGAAGTGGTAATAGACCGCTGGGTGGTGGGCGACTCTGCCTCCGAAGCAAGGATGGAAAAATCCCTGAAAACCGCTCTACAAATGGGCGAAGGCGTGGTGATGATACAAAAATTCGGCGAGGAAAATTTCCAGTATTTTTCTAAAAACTTGATGGACATCAGCACGGGGAAAGCTCTACCAATCCCCGAACCCAACACATTTTCTTTCAATTCACCAAAGGGAAGTTGTCCGCAATGTAAGGGGCTTGGCTCTATCAACAAAATACGCATAGAACTTTTAGTAGAAGATGAAAATCTGCCTGTGGAAAAAGCTCTTCTGCCGTTTGAAACTCATAATTTCAGCAAATGGGTCATCGGTCAGATTAAAAACATATTGGAAATCAACTCTTTAAGTACAAAAATACCTTTCAAGGATTTACCAGAAGAGGTGCTGAACGCTATTTATTATGGAATGAAAACAGAAGTTCTAGCCGACCTAAAACACGCAGGAATTTCCAAGAAAATAAAGGTAAATTTTGAGGGGCTGATTCCCTATTTAGAACAAGCAATAGAGAACAAAGAAAACTACGGAGCAACGCAGATAGAACGCCAATTTACCAGCGAAGAAACCTGCCCAAGTTGCCACGGAGCAAGGCTTCAGCCAGAGAGTTTAGCATTCAGAATTGCAGGAAAAAACATCGCCGAGATCAATGCAATGAGCCTTCTCGATTTGAAGGATTGGTTAGCAGAAATCAAGGATAAATTTAGCGAAAAAAATAAAATCATCGCCCACGAAATATTGAAAGAAATAGAAAGCCGATTGCAGTTTTTATTAGATGTTGGGCTGGATTATCTTAGCCTAAATAGAAGTTCCAAAACCCTTTCTGGTGGGGAATCTCAGCGGATTCGTTTGGCTACGCAAATAGGTTCTCAGTTGGTAAATGTGCTGTATATTTTGGACGAACCGAGCATTGGTCTTCATCAAAGGGACAATGAAAGGCTTATCAATTCCCTGAAAAACCTCCGAGATTTGGGCAATTCCGTCTTGGTGGTGGAACACGATAAGGATATGATTTTGGAAGCCGATGAAGTTCTAGACATAGGGCCAAAAGCTGGAAAACACGGTGGCGAGGTGCTTTGGCAAGGCTCTCCTAAGGATTTAGTAAAGGCAAAAACCATTACCGCTGATTATCTCACTGGAAGAAGGGAAATCGCCATTCCATCGCAGAGAAGAGAGGGCAATGGCAAATCTATTTTGCTAAAAGGAGCGACTGGCAACAACCTGAAAAATGTAAATTTGGAAATTCCATTGGGCAAACTCGTGGTCGTTACGGGCATTTCAGGAAGTGGAAAATCTTCGCTGATTAATGGAACTCTTTACCCAATTTTGAATCGTCATTTTTATCGTTCCGTGCAGGAGCCTCTGCCGTATAAAAGCGTTGAGGGACTGGAACATATTGATAAAGTGGTAGATGTGGATCAAACGCCTATCGGTAGGACTCCGCGTTCTAATCCAGCTACTTATACTGGTGTTTTTCAGGATATTAGAAATCTTTTTGCTGAACTTCCAGAGGCGAAAATCCGTGGCTACAAACCTGGGCGATTTTCCTTTAATGTAAAAGGCGGAAGATGTGAAACTTGCCAAGGTGGTGGTCTGAAAGTGATAGAAATGAATTTCCTGCCCGATGTATATGTTCATTGCGAAACCTGCAACGGAAAACGCTTCAACCGCGAGACTTTGGAGGTTCGCTACAAGGGAAAATCCATTTCCGATGTCTTGGATATGACGATAGACGAGGCGGTGGAGTTCTTCCAACCTTTGCCGAAAATCTACAATAAAGTAAAAACTTTACAAGATGTGGGGCTGGGCTATATCACGCTGGGGCAACAATCTACCACGCTTTCTGGTGGTGAGGCACAGAGGATAAAACTCGCCACGGAACTGGCTAAAAAACAGACTGGTAACACGCTCTATATCCTTGATGAGCCTACCACAGGTCTGCATTTTGAAGATGTGAAAATCTTGATGGAATCCATAAATCAACTCGTGGAATTGGGCAATTCGTTCATCATCATAGAGCATAATATGGATGTGATAAAACTCGCCGACCACCTGATAGACATAGGCCCAGAGGGCGGAAAACACGGCGGAGAAATAGTCTTCACAGGCACACCAGAGGAAATTATAAAATCTAAAAAATCTTTGACAGGAAAATTTTTGAAAAAGGAGATGTAAAACCTATTAAATAAAAAAATCGGAGTAGAAACATATTTTTCTATTCCGATTTTGTTTTGGTTTAGCATCTGTCTATACTTCCCATTACCTTTTGTGCAAAGGTGTTGAGAGCGTCTTTTTCTGCCATTCCGTTTGCTACATTACTATGCACTTCTAACGCCCCACAGATATTGGTAATGAGCTCCCCTGCTACATTCAGGTCTTCCTCACTCGTTCCTCTAAATTCTGTAAAACTTTCCAAAACCTCTAATGTTTTTTCAAGGTTTTCCACCGATTGACTTTGGTACAATTGTCTAATGATTGGTAATTTCATATTATTTCACACAAATAATTAATGATTAAATTAAAAACCTCTCAACAAAATGAAAGGTTTCTAATGGATTTTATTATTTCAATTCATTGAAGAGATTATTCAAACTTTCAGCCTGATTGGTCTGGATTTGGTTAAGCAATTCTCCATTCTTAAAGATAGCGAAAGTCGGTAGATTATCCACTTTTGCCAATTTACGGCTCTCTGGCAATTTCTCTGCATCTACATAGTAGAACGGGATTTCATCATTTTCAGAAGCCAGTTTCTTGAATTTTGGCTTCATTATTCTACAATTTCCGCACCAAGATGCTCCGTATTGCACCACTACTTTTTCGTTTTCTGCTACGATGTTTTGTAGCGTATCTTCTGCTAATTCTATATACATTTTTGTAATAATTTAATTTGAAAAAATGAGACAATTTTGAAAATCTATCATCTCATTTCCTCGTTAATATTAGTGTTTAGCCAAATATTCAGCGGTAGAATTTCTATCAGCACTCATTGCGTCTTTACCTTCCTCCCAGTTTGCAGGGCATACTTCTCCGTGCTTTTGAACATGGGTATAGGCATCGATGAGTCTTAAAAATTCCTTCACATTTCTACCAAGAGTCATAT
>JAUNHO010000020.1:0-821 GCA_030523905.1 Bergeyella zoohelcum | reverse complement strand
GCTTCGTGGGAAATTTTACCTGTTTCATCTACAAGGTAAGTTGCTCTGTAAGTTACATTAGACCCAGAAAGGATTTCATTGCCCTCTGCATCATAATCAAAATCTTGATCTACAATGCCCAAAGTATTTGCCAATTGTCTGTGTGTATCGGCAAGAATTGGGTAAGTTACCCCTTCTATACCGCCATTATCTTTCGGTGTATTAAGCCAAGCAAAATGCACCTCGTTGGTATCGCAAGAAGCCCCTATAACGATGGTATTTCTTTTCTTAAACTCCTCCAAAGCCTCTTGGAAAGCGTGAAGCTCGGTAGGGCAAACGAATGTAAAATCCTTCGGATACCAGAACAAAAGCACTTTTTGCTGGTTCTTCGTTGCTTCTTCAAAGATGTTGATTCTCAGATTATCTCCCATTTCGGAGATAGCATCTACGGTGATGTTTGGGAAAGGTCTTCCTACTAATGACATAATATTTATTTTTAAGATTAATTTATGGTGCAAAATTAGGAAACTTTATCTGTTAAAAAAAACTTTACTTGATTATTTCAGAACTATTTATTGAAACTTGTTTTTTTAACTTTTCAGAGTTATGGAGAAGATATTTTTTATTATAAAGATGATATTATGATTATTTCTCTATATTTGTAACAACAATTTTTAATCCCTAAATAATGGAAGTTACAATAATCATAGACAATAACAATAATCAGGCACAGGCAGTTCTAAACCTTCTAAAAACTTTTTCTTTTGTAAAAATAAAAGAAACAAAATTGGAAGAAGACGAGAATGGTATTCCTATAAAATACAAAAATGAGATTTCGGAAC
>JAUNHO010000329.1 GCA_030523905.1 Bergeyella zoohelcum | reverse complement strand
GGTAAAAGATTCCTTGGTTAGTTCCTCATTTTTGAAATATCCCATAAAAACCGAAGGTCCTTTCACGGAAATCTCCCCATCTGGTTGTATTTTTACATTCAAATTGCTCAAAGGATGCCCCACAGTACCTACTTTCATTTCATCAAAAGAATTAACAGCAATTACAGGAGAGGTTTCCGTAAGACCATACCCCTCCAAGATAGGAATACCTGCATTTTGGAACATTTTATTAAGCCTTGGCGAAAGTGCCGCCGAACCAGAAACCAGCGTTACGATATTACCGCCTAGACCTTCTCTCCACTTTTTGAAAACCAATTTATCGGCTATTAATTCCTTTATTCCAGAGGGTTTGCCTATCTTGGTTTTGGCTTTATTCACGCCCAAAGCCCATAGGAAAATAGCGGTTTTAAGCCCACCAGCACTAGTTCCTTTCTGATAGATTTTATCATAAACTTTCTCTATAAGCCTCGGAACTACGGTCATATAATGAGGTTTTATTTCTTGTAAATTTTCGCTCATTTTCTCTATACTTTCGGCAAAATAGATAGAAAAACCATTGCTTTGGAAAAGATAGAAAAGAAGTCTTTCAAAAACATGACAAATCGGCAGGAAACTCAAATACCTCGTATCGGTTCTAGCCAATCCCTTTTTGAAAGGAACGATAGGTGTGGTTGCAATGATGTTAGACACAATATTATCGTGGCTCAGCATCACGCCTTTTGGTTTTCCAGTGGTGCCAGAAGTATAAATAATAGTCGCCAAATCATACGGATTAATGGCTTTTGCGAGAGATTCCACCTCGTACTGAGTCGCAGAGTCGTCCCCAAAATCCATCACTTCCTGCCAGTTGGCCGCTCCTTCAATGGTGTCAAAAGTAAAAATACTTTCAAGGGAAGGTACTCTATCTTTGATGGACAGCACCTTATCTAGCAGATTTTTATCCGAAACAAAACAATACTTTACCTCGGCATCATTGAAAATATAAACATAATCTTCCCCAGAAATGGTAGGATAAACAGGCACGGTAACGGCACCAATTTGTAAAATTCCAAAATCCATCACTGCCCATTCTGTGCGAGTATTCGTAGTAATGAGGGCTATTTTATCGCCTGGTTTTATACCGAGTTTCAGTAGTCCGCGTGAAACTTTATTCCCCATATTGATAAATTCTCTGGTAGAGGTTTTCCTCCATTCCCCATTGTATTTGGTGGCAAACATCACTTTATTAGGATATTTTTCTAGTACCTCGTAGGCTATATCAAACAATCTTTTAATTGCCATAGTATTCAAATTATGTATATAATAACAAAATTAATATTTTTCTGCTAAATAGCAAAAACATTGAATAAAATCCATAAAAAAACCATACTAAACGAATAGTATGGCTTTGTATCAATCTTGAATTTAGATTACTTTTTGAAAGGAGCGTCTTTGATTCTCGCTTTTTTACCTCTAAGGTCTCTGAAGTAGTAGATTCTAGCTCTTCTTACTTTACCTCTTCTATCTACCTCTAT
>JAUNHO010000328.1 GCA_030523905.1 Bergeyella zoohelcum | reverse complement strand
TGTTATAGTTTTCTCATCATCAGACAAAGAAATCAATTTTCTAAAAATTCCTTGTTGTATTAAACTCATTTTTCTTTTTAATTTATTATTTGGATATTTTTCTTTTGAAATTCAATGGGTTTCACTTTCCGATACAGAAAAAGTAATATCCACTTTTTATGGTTAGTTTAAAGTTCATCGTAGCCCATTTTGTAATCTGACCACTAAAAGCATTATATGATTCGTATGGTTTGCAAAAATAAAAAACAGCTTTGAAATTCAATTCAAAACTGTTTTCTTTTTTCTACATTTTCTTAAATTTTCGTCTTCTACTAAAATCATCATATCCTCCTTTCAATCTCTCTTCTCTTTCAATATCCTTTGAGTCTGTTCTACCATTAGTTTGTGAGCTTCTTCTTCTGATAAAGAGTTCAAGTGCTTTTCCATATTTTTCACCTGCTCTTTGGCTTCCAATCTGTTTTGCACCCAATCTTTCCCCATCAACTTTATTTTGTGTTCTAATATCTTTTTCTGTGTAGATTCCATTTTTTACCACTATCTATAAGTTTTTGAGGTTATCTCTCCTTCTTTCTTGGTCTTTCCTACTTGGAAAAATATCAATTCCAAAGCTCTCATTTTACTAATATTAATTCCAAATTTATTGATAAACTCTTGTTGTATTTCTATTATTTCTTTCTCATTATTGGCTATCAAATCTTTACAAAAATCAAAGTAACTTAGGTAATATTTTACTTTATTTACCCTATATCCAAATGCTACTCCGTCGTAAAAATACTTAAAAACATTGCTGTCCCAAATAGGATACTTCTCTGGATAAATAAAATGCAATAACTTTGATGTGCCTATTACTGAATTGTTAAAACATTGGGATAATTCTTCAAAATCAGAGGCTGTCAGCTCCTCCTTTTTGATAATATCTACCACTTTATCAATGTTTTGCAAATCCAATGTTGGTATAGTAGGCATCCAACTATACACCAATGATATGCCTAAAATAATGGTTTCTTTATTCAACTCTCTACCTTTAAAAAAGTCTAAAAATAGAGGATAAATATCCATATACTTGTCTTTTTCTACTTTTTGGCTATCATTTTTAATAGTCTCAAAATCAATATTTCTTGTGTTCCACATAATGCTATAATTTATTTAATTGTTTTTATCTTTTTTAAAGGTACAACCTGCTACAATGATAGTGTTATTATCTACTATTTTAATAACATCTTCTGTTCCATCATCATTTTTCACATAGATTTCATTATCCTCTATTTCATAGTCAAGTCTTTTTTCTACTCCCTCAATATTCACATAACATTTTCCCTTTTTAAATTCTACTTCCCCTATCAATGCACATCTCAATCTAATCCCCATTCTGAAAAAATCCTTATCATTTTCACTTTCCACATAATGATAAACCCCTTGTATTCTATCATTCTTACAGCTTATAAGTGAGAAACTTAATAGTAATACTGACAATCCAAAAACGATTTTTCTTTTCATATGATTTTCTTTTTTATAT
>JAUNHO010000019.1 GCA_030523905.1 Bergeyella zoohelcum | reverse complement strand
GGAAAAACTAGAACTATTCAATGACACGGCATTTATCACTTGTGAGCATCTCATTGCGTATGACGGCAAGATAATGCTTTCTCATAATAATATTTTACACTACCACTCGTCTCGTTTGCCAAAGAAAATCATCATTATGGCAACGGTTTCCCAGATTGTAAATAACCTAAATGATGCAATGATGCTCGTGAAACGCCGCGATGGGAAAAATCCGTTGCGAAATTTGACTTCTATAAGTGGTAAGAATGCAAGTGTAGATTTTGAGGATAAAGAAAATTTGAAACTTTTTGTACTATTATTAGAGGATTAAAACTGATTATTTTGGACAAAAATCTATTACAACGCCTTGTTTTTGGCTCTCTATATGGCATCATAGTTATCGCTTGTACCACTACGATGGGAGCAGAATATTTAGGTAAAATATTTACCGAGGTCAAGCCTTTTCATCTTTATTATGGTTTGATGACTTTCTTCCTTTTCATCGGTGTTTGGGAATGTACGAGAGTAATGAAATTCCAAACAGGCTGGGAGCGTTTTTTGGTATTGCCATTGGCGTTATATGTCTATTATTTATATTCTAAAAGGTATTTCCTACACGGCTTTTATTTTGATTTTAATCTTTCGGAGCTACTCGCACTTTCATTGGTTTTGATTGCCGTGGTTACGCTGTTTAGGTTCAAGGAAGAACTTTTCATCAATAGCGGAAAACTCATTTTTTCCGTGATTTATGTGGCTCTACCTTTTAGTTTTGCATTAGGGTTGCCTACTTTCACTGCTGATGGAGGTTTTTCATTGGAAGCCTTTATGCTTTTTGTACTCATTTGGAGTAGCGATTCTTTCGCCTATTTCAGCGGAAGACTTTTCGGAAAGCACAAAATGGCACCTACTATTTCCCCTAAAAAAACTTGGGAAGGTTTTGCTGGCGGTGTTTTACTGACGCTTATTTTAGGATTTTTTATAGAGAAAAATTACCCAGACTTGAGAGGTAATTGGCTGATAGTAGGTCTATTAACGGCTATTTTTGCTCCGCTGGGAGACTTGGTAGAAAGCCAACTGAAACGCACTTTTAAGGTAAAAGATAGCGGTAACATTATCCCAGGTCACGGTGGTATTTTAGACAGATTAGATAGTTTTATCATCTGTGCACCAGTTTTGTATTTGTATTTTATATTAGATAAACTTTTTTAGAATGAAACTTCACAAGGAATCAAAAGGGACTATTTTAGTCGCGAGTATTGCATTTGCAATTATTTCATTTTTAGCCATATACTTTTTGAAGTTATGGTCGTTATTCATCATCATTCCTTTATTATTGGTCTATGGTTTGGTATTTTGGTTTTTCCGTGTGCCAAATCGCCATATTTTGGAGCATAGCGAGAATGTCATCGCCCCAGTAGATGGTAAAGTCGTGATGATAAAAGAGGTAGAAGAGACCGAGTTTCTCCACGGAAAGGCCATTCAGGTTTCCATATTTATGTCGCCTCTCAATGTGCATATCTGCCGTTATCCCGTCTCAGGAAGGGTGATTTACAAAAAATACCATCCAGGAAAATACCTCGTAGCGTGGCACGAAAAATCTTCCACAGAGAACGAAAGAACAACCGTAGCGGTGGAAGGTTTTGCTAATCATAAAGTCCTTTTCAGGCAAATTGCTGGTTATGTAGCAAGACGAATAGTCTTCTATTGTAATGAGGGCGATGAGGCGAAAGCAGGACACGAGTTTGGTTTCATTAAATTCGGTTCTCGTATGGATGTATTTTTACCTTTGAATACAGAGATTATCTGTAAAATAGGCGATAAAACCAAGGGCGGACTTGATGTAATTGCCAAACTGAAAGCAGAATAACAACAACGCATAACAAAAAACAGCCTTATAGAAAGGCTGTTTTTCATTAACTAAATATTATGAAAAAATCAAAATTAATTATTTTCCAAGGTAAGCACTATACATCCACACTTCTTTTTCTTGTTCGGTGATGTAGTCGCCCATTTGTGAGTTCGTTCCCTCATCTCCTGCTTCGGAAGCAATATCCAAAAGCTCTCTTTGTAATTCAATTACCGTTTTGAAGGAATCCAAAATATTTTCTACACATTTAGTTGCATCGGTTACTTCTTGGCTTTCTTTTATGCTAGAAACTTTCAGATAATCAGAGTAATTATGGTTTGGAGTTCCGCCCAAAGTAAGGATTCTCTCCGCTATTTCGTCTATTTTCAGCACCAAACCATCATAAAGTTCCTCAAATTTTGGGTGAAGTGTGAAAAATTGGTCTCCCTTGATGTTCCAGTGAGCTCCTCTTGTATTCTGATAAAATACAGAATAGTTTGCCAAAAGTGTGTTTAGTTTTTCTACGATTACTTTGCAGTCTGCCTCTTTCAGACCAATGAAGTTTGCATTTTTCATTTTATAATTGTTTTAGTTGAAATTTTTCTTTTTGTCAAAATCAATGATGCAAAGATAGACTAGAAAAAGTAATTGATAAAATTATTTTGATAGTTTTAGACTATATTCAAAATAGAGAAAAA
Organism: Bergeyella zoohelcum; assembly: GCA_030523905.1. Classification (GTDB taxonomy): domain Bacteria; phylum Bacteroidota; class Bacteroidia; order Flavobacteriales; family Weeksellaceae; genus JAUNHO01. The sequence goes on along the minus strand of JAUNHO010000019.1, from coordinate 9,156 downwards.
AATATCTGTGAAAGAAATAGAGTGTTTATTTTTAATTTCCATCAAAAAAAAATCATAAAATTCTAAAAATGAGTAGAAAAGATTTGGTGGGTTTTAGAAAAAAAATTAATTTTGCAAACTGAATTAAAAAATAAAAGCATTATATGCCTACTATTCAACAATTAGTAAGAAAAGGAAGAGCCACGCTTGCCAAGAAGAGCAAATCGGCTGCCCTTGATTCTTGTCCACAAAGACGAGGAGTATGTACGAGAGTATATACTACCACACCTAAGAAACCAAACTCTGCACTTAGAAAAGTAGCCAGAGTGAGACTTTCTAATGGTAAAGAAGTCAACGCTTATATCCCGGGCGAAGGACATAATCTTCAAGAGCACTCGATAGTATTGGTAAGAGGCGGAAGGGTGAAAGACCTACCGGGAGTAAGATACCATATCGTAAGAGGTGCATTAGACACCGCAGGTGTAAATGGTAGAACACAAAGAAGATCCAAGTACGGAGCGAAGAGACCAAAACCAGGTCAGGCAGCTGCGGCTACAGGTAAGAAAAAATAATCATTAAATTGTAAGAAACGAGACAATGAGAAAGACAAAAGCGAAAAAAAGACCGTTGTTACCGGATCCGAAGTTTAATGATCAGTTGGTAACAAGATTTGTAAATAATCTAATGCTAGATGGTAAAAAATCTATCGCCTTTAGAATTTTCTACGATGCACTAGATGTAGTAGAAACTAAAAAAGGTGATAACGAAAAACCATCTCTTGAAATTTGGAAAGATGCCCTTACGAATGTAATGCCACATGTGGAAATTCGTTCAAGAAGAATTGGGGGTGCTAACTTCCAAATCCCTACACCAATCCGTGCTGATAGAAAAATCTCTATGGCTATGAAGTGGTTAATCAAGTACGCAAAAGCAAGAAATGATAAGTCTATGGCTTTGAAACTAGCTGCGGAAATCATCGCTGCTTCTAAGGAAGAAGGTGCTGCTTTCAAAAAGAAAACAGATACACACAAAATGGCAGAAGCCAACAAAGCATTCTCTCACTTTAAATTCTAATCAGAAATGGCAAGAGATCTTAAATTTACAAGAAATATTGGTATCGCTGCTCACATTGATGCAGGGAAAACCACTACTACGGAGAGAATTTTGTTTTACACAGGTAAAACACACAAGTTGGGAGAAGTTCACGAAGGTGCTTCTACAATGGACTGGATGGAGCAAGAAGCAGAAAGAGGGATTACTATTACCTCTGCAGCGACTACTTGTAACTGGAACTTCCCTACTGACCAAGGTAAAACTTTGCCTGAAACCAAAGGTTACCACTTTAACATCATCGATACCCCAGGACACGTGGATTTTACCGTAGAGGTAAACCGCTCTTTGAGAGTATTAGATGGGTTGGTATTCCTTTTCTCTGCGGTAGATGGAGTAGAGCCTCAGTCTGAAACCAACTGGAGACTTGCGGACAACTACAAAGTTGCTCGTATGGGATTCGTAAATAAAATGGACAGACAAGGTGCTGACTTCCTAAATGTGGTTAATCAAGTAAAAGAAATGCTTGGTTCTAACGCAGTGCCTATCGTACTTCCTATCGGTGCAGAAGAGGACTTCAAAGGTGTGGTAGATTTGATTAAAAACAGAGCTATCGTATGGCACGAAGATACTCAAGGTGCTACTTTTGATGTAGTTCCTATCCCTGATGATATGAAAGATGAGGTATTGGAATACAGAGAAAAATTAGTAGAAGCAGTTTCTGAATATGATGAAACTTTGATGGAGAAATTCTTCGAAGACCCAGATTCTATTACAGAAGACGAAATCAACGCTGCGTTGAGAGCCGCTACTATTGACCTTTCTATCATTCCAATGACTTGTGGTTCTTCATTCAAAAACAAAGGAGTTCAGTTTATGTTAGATGCGGTTTGCCGTTACCTGCCTTCTCCTTTGGATAAAGATGACATCAACGGAACTGACCCTAATACAGACGCTGAAATCACAAGAAAACCAGATGTAAAAGAGCCTTTCTCTGCATTGGCATTTAAGATTGCTACTGACCCATTCGTAGGTAGATTGGCATTCTTTAGAGCTTACTCTGGTAGATTAGATGCTGGTTCTTATGTATTGAACACGCGTTCTGGAAACAAAGAAAGAATTTCTAGAATTTACCAAATGCACGCGAATAAGCAAAATCCTGTGGAGTACATCGAGGCAGGAGACATCGGTGCAGCGGTAGGTTTCAAAGATATTAAGACTGGGGATACACTTTCTGATGAGAAAAACCCTATCGTTCTTGAATCTATGATTTTCCCAGACCCAGTAATCGGTATTGCCGTAGAGCCAAAAACTAAGGCAGACCAAGATAAATTGGGTAACGCTTTGGCAAAATTGGCAGAAGAAGACCCTACTTTCCAAGTGAAAACAGATGAGGCTTCTGGTCAGACAATTATCTCTGGTATGGGTGAGCTTCACTTGGATATCATCGTAGATAGATTGAAGAGAGAGTTCAAAGTAGAGGTAAACCAAGGACAGCCACAGGTAGAGTACAAAGAGGCTCTTACACAAGTTGCAAACCACAGAGAGGTGTACAAAAAGCAATCTGGTGGCCGTGGTAAGTTTGCGGACATCGTATTTGAAATCGGTCCAGCTGATGAAGGCAAAACAGGTCTTGAGTTCATCAATGAAATCAAAGGTGGTAACATTCCGAAAGAATTTATCCCTTCAGTAGAAAAAGGTTTCAAAGAAGCTATGAAAAACGGACCTTTGGCAGGATTTGAAGTTGATGCAATGAAGGTAACATTGAAAGATGGTTCTTTCCACGCGGTAGACTCTGACCAGCTTTCGTTTGAATTAGCAGCGAAACTTGGTTTCAAAGAATCTGGTAAAGCAGCAAAAGCGGTGATAATGGAGCCTATTATGAAACTTGAGGTGGTAACGCCTGAGGAATATATGGGAGACATCGTGGGTGACCTTAACAGAAGAAGAGGTACTGTAAATGGTATGGATGACAGAAATAACGCAAAAGTTATCAAAGCATTCGTTCCGCTTTCAGAAATGTTCGGATATGTAACTTCATTGAGAACATTGTCTTCTGGTAGAGCTACATCTTCTATGGAGTTTGAAAAATATGAAGCAGCTCCGCAGAACATCGCTGAAGAAGTAATCGCTAAAGCTAAGGGGTAAAATGCAAAATGCCGTAGGCTATATGCCGAAAGCAAATGCTAATTCAATTTTTATTAACGCAACAAGTATGGGCTTCCTGCCTAGTGCTTATTGCTTAAAGCAAATAATAAAATGTCACAACGAATCAGAATAAAACTTAAGTCTTACGATTACAATTTGGTAGATAAATCTGCTGAGAAAATCGTAAAAACAGTAAAATCTACAGGAGCGGTAGTGAATGGTCCAATTCCATTGCCTACACACAAGAGAATCTTCACTGTGTTGAGATCTCCACATGTTAATAAGAAAGCAAGAGAGCAGTTCCAACTATCTGCACACAAGAGATTGATGGACATCTATTCTTCTTCTTCTAAAACGGTAGATGCTCTTATGAAACTTGAATTGCCAAGTGGAGTAGATGTAGAAATCAAAGTATGATAACATTACCTTTTGAAAAGGTAGTAGAGATAAAAGAAATCCATATAGAATAAACTATATGGATTTTTAGTTTAATCAGGGTATTTAAAAATAAATAAAGATGGTTAAATAAGTGCTGAAAAATTATTTATTCATCATTATTTCAAAAGGATTTCAAATGTATTTCCTTTATTAATGTCATTAGACTCATAACCTCGTAGAAACCATTCTTTCCTTTGGGCAGAGCTTCCGTGCGTGAAAGCCTCTTGCACCACATAGCCTTGAGCCCGTTTTTGGATATTATCATCACCTACTGCTTCTGCGGCACTTATTGCGGCTTCTATATCTTGTGGCGTTAGATAGTTTTCGCGTTCATTAGAATGCCTTGCCCACAGCCCAGCATAGAAATCTGCTTGTAGTTCCGTAGCCACAGAAACACGATTCATTTGTGCCTCGGTATATCTTCCGCTTCGTCTCATTTTTTCAGTTTCAGATAAAGTTCCCAAAAGATTTTGGATATGATGCCCCACTTCGTGAGCTAAAACATAGGCTATGGTAAATTCGGAAGTTTTTGCTCCGTACCTCGTTTGCAATTCTTGGAAAAAACTCATATCCATATAGATGGTTTCATCAGCAGGGCAATAGAATGGCCCCATAGCCGATTGTGCAGTACCGCAACCAGACTGAGTAGTCTGAGTAAATAGAACCACTTTGGCAGGACGATAAGTTCTTCCATTTTCACGGAAAATCTGCTCCCAAGTTTGTTCGTTTTCAGCCGTTAGCATACTTACGAACTGATATATTTTCTCATCTTCTTCGCTACTTGCTGTTTGTCTCTCGGTTGTTTGAGGGATATTGGTAGAAATACCCGAGCTTAAAATTTCAGAAGGATTTCCCCCAAGAAAAAATACCACTGCTGCAATGATAATAGTAGCTAAACCACCACCGAAAATACCAGCACCTTTACCTGATTGACCTCTACGGTCTTCCACATTATTACTGCGGTCTTCTGTCCATTTCATATTTTTTTATGTTTTTTATTTGTTAATCATTTTATTTTTCACCCAAAAAGAAGTGGTCTGATAGGTAGAAATACAATCTTTCACCAGCGTCTGATTGATATTTTCCACAGGCGTTTCTGTGTAGAAAATATTGGTAGTCCCTTCTATTTGGCGTTGAGTATCAGGTTTTAGTTCGTATTGTTTGGTCTTTCTCACAGGAGAAATAATGGTGAGATGATTGTCTTTTATCAGCCCAAGGTCTTGATATGTCGCGATATACGCACGCGGTTTGTAGGTCGGTTTCAATACATCTTCACCTAAAAATTTAGAGGTATAACTAAAATTAAGCAATCCCAAAAGCGTAGGCATTAGGTCTACTTGAGACATTAGCACATCGTTTTTCTCTGGTTTAATGAAGCCTTCCGAAAAAATAAGGGCAGGAATATGGTATTTGTCCAAAGGAAGTTCGGTTTTCCCAGCACTAGACGCACAATGGTCTGCCACGATGACGAAAATAGTATTCTTGTACCACGCTTGTTTTTTAGCCATTTCAAAAAATCTTTTTATGGAATAATCGGTATATTTCACGCCACCTTCACGGGATTTTGCATCACCAGGAATATCTATTTTTCCGTTCGGATAGGTGAATGGTCGGTGGTTAGAAACAGTCATCCAATGGTTGAAAAATGGTTTTCCACTTTTGGCCTGTTCGTTCATTACCTGTACGGCTTTTGTCGCCATATCTTCATCACAAACTCCCCAAACATTAGCGAAGGTAATTTCCTCTGGCGTAAAGGCATCTCTATCCACTATATCATAGCCATTGCCACCAAAAAAATCCTTCATATTATCAAAATAGCTATATCCTCCGTAGAGGTATTTCACGCTATAACCCTTTGATTTGAAGACACTTCCAGTAGTGAATTTGTTTTTATTATCCTCTCTCTTCACGATGCTTTCCCCTGCCGTAGGTGGGATACAAAGCGTAAGAGCCTCCAAGCCACGCACCGTGCGATTTCCTGTGGCGTAAAGATTATTGAATGATAAAGATTTTTCCGCCAAATCATCTAAAAATGGCGTAACCGATTGCGTATTTCCGAATTGCTTCATAAATTCTGCCGAGAGACTTTCCACCGAAATCAGCACCACATTTTTATGAATCTCTGCTTGGTCTGAAACAATTTGCCTTTCCAAACTATCAAAAGAGGCATTGGAGAAAAAGATTTTTTCGGCTTCTTTTTCTGGTAAAGTGCTGTAAAACTGGAAGTAATCCAACTCGCTATGCGTGAATGCCCAGTAGAATTTTGGTAGCCCATTTGCCTGGATTTCATCGGTAAAGACATTTTGACTTTTTATTTTATCCAAGCCTGAAAGAGCGAAAATACTCAGCCCACAAAGAACGATAAACGAACCTAAAAGCACAAGTTTTTGTTTGAAATTCGGGAGTTCATTAAGTTCATTTTTTGTATATCTAATAATGAAAAACGAAACAAGACCAGTGAGTAGCAAAATCGCTGAAAACAAAGGGATTACAGGATAACTTTCTATAATATTGCCAATGACCTCGTTGGTATATATGAGATAATCTACGGCGATAAAATTGTATCTTACTCCAAATTCATTATAAAAGAAATATTCACTTACGGAATTAAAAATAATCAATAAAGTGTAAAGAAAAATAGTAAATCCGTAAAACACTAGTCTAATGTTTTTTCTATATTTTGAAAGGAAAAACATCAATGCAAAACAGAGCGTTTTTATCCCCACAAAAGCCGTTGCGATTTCCCATACCGAGCCACCATATTGCCTAAATATATTATTGGGAATGAATGCAGTATAGATAAAAAACGCCACCAAACCGAATAAAATAATCTGCCCATAAGGTTTCTGGTATTTCCCATTAGAAAGAAATAAGAAATATACGGCTAAAAAGGCACTCGCTAATGTAAAAACAAAAATATCATTTATGAAGCCAATACCGAAAATTTTTACGATTTCCACAAAACTAAATTCCGCAGTGGTAATAGGGTGGAAAATAAAAATCCCACGAAGAATAATAGATAATAAAACATAAAAGCCTCCCAAATAAATGAAAGGTTTTATTTTCCCAAAATAGGTTTTCATAGGCTAAGTTTTTTCTTGAAGTTAATCATATTGAGTGCCGTTACAGCCGCTTCCACTCCTTTATTTCCTAGGTTTCCGCCACTTCTCGCTACCGATTGCTCCTTGGTATCATCAGTCAGAACACAGAAAATCGTAGGGACATCGGTAAGGATATTACAATCTTTGATGCCTTGTGCCACCGCCGAGCAAACATAATCAAAATGAGAGGTTTCCCCACGGATAACGCAACCAATCGCAATCACCGCATCAACTGTTTTGGTTTTACAAAGTTGCATAGAGGCGTAGCTTAATTCAAACGCACCAGGAACGGAAAAAACGCTAATATTTTCAGGCTTTACGCCTTCTTTTTCTAGTATTTGTAATGCTCCATCGCGGAGGTTATGCGTAACGAAATCATTCCACTCAGAAACTACAATGCCGATGTGGAATTCATCGGCATTAGTTATATTAAGTGGCTTATAATCAGAGAGATTAATAGTTGCCATAAATTCATTTTTTATTATTAAAAATATTTTACCATTTCTATATAAGAATCAGATATTCCATTATCATATTCCTTATATTTTTCATCTATTGTAGAGAAATATTTTTTTGCTTCTGCATTTTTCTTCAAAGATAGAGCTAAAATCCCTGCTTTTCTTGTGAAATAATAATTGGTATATGGGTCATCTGATGCGGAAGCCGCTTTATCTAAAAGTGAAAGAGCATCATCTGCTTTGTTCAAGTTGGCTTGTGCGTCTGCCATTGCACCATATTTCAGAGCCATAAGCGTCTTATTATCTGATGAAAACTCATCTAAAAGTTGATAAGCCTCTTGGTATTTCCCCTCTTTGAATTTCAACAAACCAGCATTATAGGCAGAAAGTTTCCCTGCATCGGTACCTGCGAAATCTTTTGCAGTGCCTAGAAAACCAGGGTTAGCAGCAGATTTTCCGCCCAATGCTTCGGCATCTTTTCCGTTTTGTAGATTGGCAATCGCTGCAAGATAAGTTTTTGTAGCCTCTTCATTTTTGGGAGCAACTACAAACTGCTGATACCCAAAATACCCCAAAACACCCACCACCAATGCTATGAAAATACCTGATAAAATCTTAGCGTTTTTTTCTAGAAAATGCTCTGTTTTCAGGGCTTCTCTATCCAATTCTTGAAAAAACTCTACCGTTTCCTTGCCTTCTACCTCTTTGTTATGTTTATTAGCCATAATATTCTGTATAAATTTTAATTCGCAAATTTAGTTTATTCTTTTATTATTTGCAAAAGTTTTTTATTTTCCGTTGAAACTATTCATCGTGTTGGTAATCCCAGCAAAGGTAAAGGACAGACACGCATCGGCGAATTTTTCTATCCGTTCCGAGAGTTTTTCTCGCTCTTCTTCCGTCCATTCTCCTAGAACATAATCAATTTGCTGACCTTTGGAAAACTCGGCGGAAATCCCAAATCTCAACCTAGGATAACTCTGAGTTTGAAGCTCTTGCTGAATGTTTTTCAGTCCATTATGCCCAGCATCCGAGCCTTTGCTTTTCATTCGTAAAGTGCCAAAAGGTAGAGCCAAATCATCGGTGATAATCATCAGATTTTCCACTGGAATATTCTCTTTTTGTAGCCAAAATTTCACCGCCTTGCCAGAAAGATTCATATAAGTATCGGGTTTCAAGACAAGGATTTTTCTGCCCTTGTATTTACCCTCGGCGAGCCAACCAAAATTTGCCGTTTTGAAAGAAGTTTCTATTTTTTCAGCAATTTTATCTGCTACTTTGAAACCTATGTTGTGGCGAGTTTCCGTGTATTCATCGCCTTTATTACCAAGTCCTACGATGAGGTATTTCATATTTTTAAGGTTTGAGAGTGCAAAGATAGAGATTTTGAATTCATATTAACGATGTTGCCACTTTGAAAAAATATTTATATATTTGGGCGAATTAGCAATAGACCGAAAGTATGTCCGAAGATACTTATAGGTTTTCAAGGCGAATCCCGAAAAGCCGAATAATAAACAGAGTAGGGGAAAATTTAAGTAACAATGAAAAAACTTTTTACAATTTTAGGTATTGTAACCTTATCTATCAGAGTATTTGGACAAGCGGATACAGATAATGTAAATATTCCAGATACAAATTTCAAGAAAAAATTAGTAGAAAATACAGTTATCAACACCAATGGAGATGCAGAAATTTCTTATGGTGAAGCAAAGGAATACAAGGAGGCATTAGATGTTTCATTTAGTAATATTAGTGATATTACGGGAATAGAGGCATTTATAAATATTACGAGTTTGAATCTCAACAACAATCAATTAAAAAGCTTAGATTTAAGCAAAAATATAGAGCTGGTGGATTTATGGTGTTCTAATAACCAATTGACAAGTCTTAACCTAGGTGGAAATTTTGTTTTATCTAGAGTGTATTGTTCTAATAATCAATTGACTAGTTTAGATTTGAGTGAAAATAAAGTTTTAACG
>JAUNHO010000018.1:4413-11735 GCA_030523905.1 Bergeyella zoohelcum | reverse complement strand
TGGTAAATAAAAAAGTCAATCTAAATAAATTAACAAAACAAAGCGTAAAAATAAAATTTGAGAAAAATACAATGCCGAATGTTCTCGGTTTTGTGGGGCAGAGCGTTATCCCACAACTAGAAAACGAGGGCTATCGTGTAGATTATAAAGGTGTAGGGAAGGTCGTAGAGCAATTTCCTACGGCTGGAACCATCATCAAAAAAGACCAAAAAATATATCTAAAATTACAGAGATAAATAATGATGAATAACGAAATAAAAATAGAAAAAAATAGAAAAACGGAAACCATTTGGAAGATTATTTTAATGGTTGTGGGATGTGTATGTTATTCCAATTTATTCCTTAAAAGTAATTTTTATTCCGCTCCAAAAGATACTCTTGATAAAATAGTTTTTTATATCCTTGCTGTTTTGTTGTTGGTTTATTTTGTAATGATAGTTTGGGAAATTGTCAAATTTTTTGATAAAAGAAAGGAGGCTAATCCTATCGCTTTTACCCTTAATGAAGATGGAATTATAGTAGAAAATCTCCCCATTATTCACTGGAAAGATATAGAAGCGGTAGGTTTTTCTACATTAATAACGGGAAGTTTATTAATGATAAAAGTAAGTAATCCGCTAGATTATATTGCAAAAGTAGAGGACGATTTTCAGTTAAAAAAAATATTAAGGCAAAACAATGCAAAATACCAAACACCTTTTGCCATTAAAGTAAATAACTTGAAAATAAAACCTCACGAATTACGAGATTTGATAAAAGAAAAATTGAAAGAACACAGAACAAAAATAGGTTGGGAATCTTTTTCCGAAAAACCTTAAATTTTAAGCAATGAATTTAGATAAAATATTACATAAAATCCCTATTTTAGAAACCTTTGGAAGTCTTGAAAAAGAAATTTCCCACATCGTTTTTGATAGCCGAAAAGCCCAAGAAAACGCCTTGTACATCGCGGTAAAAGGTGTGGCGGTAGATGGGCATAATTTCATAGCTTCGGCGGTGGAAAAGGGTGCAAAAGCCATCGTTTGCGAGACGCTTCCAAGCGAAATTTTGGAGGGAATTACTTACATCAAAGTGAAAAATTCGGTGGAGGCTTTGGGCAAAATCGCTGGGAATTTCTATGGAAATCCATCGGAAAAACTTACGCTGGTGGGCGTTACGGGAACCAACGGCAAGACTTCCACAGCCACACTTCTCTTTGATGTATTCAAGAATTTGGGCTATCCTTCGGCACTTATTTCCACGGTGGAAAATCGCATTGCCGATGAGGTTTTTCCCTCTACGCACACCACGCCAGATATTTTGACCATCAATAAAATTCTTGCCGAGGCGGTGGAAAAAGGTTGCCAGTATGCCTTTATGGAGGTGAGTTCGCACGGCATTCATCAGAATAGAATTTTGGGATTGAGCTTCAAAGTGGCAGGTTTTACCAACCTAACGCACGACCATTTGGACTATCACAAAACCTTTTTGGAATACCTCAATACCAAGAAAAAATTCTTTGACGATTTGTCTGAAAACGCCATTGCTATCACCAATATTGACGATAAAAATGGAATGATAATGCTCCAAAATACAAGGGCGAAAAAGAAATCGTATGCTCTGAAAACTTTGGCAGACTACCACGGACGAAAGCTGGAAGCGGACTTCAATGGAATGCTTCTAAACTTCGGAGGGAAGGAGTTTTGGACTACACTCACAGGCGGTTTTAACATTTATAATCTACTTTTGGTATTCGCCATTGCAAGGGAACTCGGCTTTGAGGAAAATGAAATTTTAAAGGCTATTTCCGAACTAAAACGCGTAAATGGCAGGTTTGAAACCCTAAAATCCGAGGGAGGAATTATCTTCGTGGTGGATTATGCCCACACACCCGATGCTCTGGAAAATATTTTGGATAGCATCAATGAAATTCGCACCAAAAACGAGCGGCTAATTTGTGTCTTCGGCTGTGGTGGCGACCGAGACAAGGAAAAACGCCTAGAAATGGGGAAAGTTGCCACGAGGAAATCTACGCTTTCTATCATCACATCGGACAACCCTAGAAGCGAAGACCCTATGCAAATCATAAAAGATATAGAGGCAGGTGTAGAGCCACAGAATTTCAGCAAATACACCACCATCCCCGATAGAAAGGAGGCTATAAAAATGGCAATAAAATTTGCCGAACCCAAAGATATTGTTTTAGTGGCAGGAAAAGGACACGAAACCTATCAAGAAATTATGGGTGAAAGACAGCATTTTGATGATAGGGAAATAATTTTGGAACTAACAAAAATGATGAGTAAGTAAAAAATTCAATAAAAAACAATAGATGAAAAACTTGTAAAATGATAGATTTAAAATATTTTCAAGAATACAGAAAAAAATTAGGTTTTTCTAATAAAGAAAATACCAAAAAGTTTTTGGGAGCAAAAGATATTTCCCCAAGTATTGATTTTCAGTATATTGATAAATTGAATGAAAGGTTAATAGAAATCATTCAAAAGCTCAATGATTTGGTTGTAGATGATTTAAAAGTAAAGGATATTGAGTTGTTTTATCAAGAAAATATTTTATCTATTTTTAAAATTTTAAAAGAAAACGATATTTTATCAAAGCTAAATAATCAGGGAAGAAGAAAAGAAGAAGTTTATTTTTCTTGGATGCGTGGATTTGTTATTTCTGCGTTTTTTCAAAAAGCTATAAGCATAATTTTTGGAATTTCTGAGAATGAAATATCTTTAATTGGCGATGATGATTTGAAAAATATTGAAAATTTTAAAAGAACTCCAAAGGCAGATTTAGAACTAAATATCAATGAAAACGAAAAGTGGAGAATAGAAGTTCAGTCTGGTTTTCAAGGGGTTAATGATATAAAACAACATAAAGTTTTAGAGGCTAAAAAAATAAAAAGAGAGGAAAATATTTCATCTATGGTCATTCATTTTGATTTGTTCAATGGACAAGTAGCATTTGTGAAAATAGATGAAATAGAAGATGATAGCGTAAATTGGATTACAAGACAGCAAATGGAAGGGCAAACGGTTTTCAATATAGACCAAAATTATTTCTTTTGGAAAATAACCGAGCAACCACCAAGATATAATGATTTAAAATCTTTATTTTAACAAGATGAAAAAAATAAAAGTTGTGGATTTATTTTCGGGTGTTGGCGGACTTAGCTATGGTTTTGCCCACGATGATTTATTTGAAATTGTCGCGGCAAACGAAATTCTGCCCAATATGGCAAAAGCCTACCAACTAAATCACCCCAGCGTAAAAATGTACAATAAAGATATTAAAGATTTTGGAATCAACGATTTAGAAAGAGATTTTAACATAAAAAAAGGCGAAATAGATTTGGTAATAGGAGGTCCTCCCTGTCAGGCATATTCCACCGTTGGAAAAAGACTGATAGACGACCCAAGGGGCAAACTTTTCCAAGAATATTACAGAGTTTTAAAGGAAATTTACCCAAAAGTTTTCATATTTGAAAATGTAAAAGGACTGCTATCCATACAAAAAGGAGAACTGCTAAAAAACATTATTTCACTTTTTGAATCGTTGGGATATACAGTTAGTTATCAGGTGCTTAACGCAGTGGATTATGGCGTGCCACAAATTCGTGAAAGAGTGATTATAGTAGGAACTCTGCTGAAAAATAAATTTGAATTTCCTGCTCCTACGCATTATAATTCGGAAAAAGAAAAAAATATTTTTCAGCAAGAATTAAAGCCTTATCTCACTTTGGAAGAAGCAATCGGCGATTTACCTTTTATAAGAAGCGGAGAGGAGAGTTTTGTGTATGCTTCATCGCCACAGAATGAATTTCAGAAAAAAATGAGAGAAAAAGCCTCCTCAGAAGTAGCAGACCACAATGCTCCGACCAATAATGAAAACTTAATAAAACTAATGGAAAATCTTCCCGATGGAGGAACTCCACTGGATTTACCCGAGGAACTTCGCCCAAAGAGTGGTTTTGCCAATACTTATTGCCGTTTATGGTGGAAAAGACCTAGCACTACTATAACTCGTAATCTAAGTACACCCTCTTCGTCAAGGTGCATACACCCCAAAGCTCCACGCCCTTTAACCACTAGAGAAGGAGCTAGAATTCAGTGTTTTCCAGACCATTATATATTTTATGGTTCGCGAAGTGATAAAAATTTGCAAATAGGCAATGCTGTTCCTACTTTCCTTTCGGAAGCATTAAAAGAAAGTGTAAAAAAGTTTATTAAGATAACAATAATGTAAAAATAACAATATGCTATACCACTTATACGAATACCTCACCGCCCAAGGTATCTACATTCCAGGGCTGAATTTATTAAGATACATCTCGTTCCGTGCAGGGATGGCGGTGCTTTTATCATTGATAGTTGCCCTTGTTTATGGGAAAAAAATCATTGTTTATCTAAGGAATAAACAAATGGGCGAACTGGTGCGAGACCTCGGTTTGGAGGGGCAAAAACAAAAGGAGGGAACGCCTACAATGGGTGGTCTCATCATTATTATCGCAACGCTTATTCCTGTTTTGCTTTTCACAAAAATTGATAATATTTATATCATTTTGCTCATTATTTCTATGATTTGGATGGGAATAATTGGCTTTATTGATGATTATTTGAAGAAAATCAAAAAGAATAAAGACGGGCTTTCGGGTAAGTTCAAGGTTATTGGTCAGGTGGGCTTGGGGTTTATTGTGGGCGTTACGATGTATTTTCACGATGGCATTACCATCAAGCGAGAATATGCCGATTCGGAGGTGAATAAAACAAGTGCCGTGCAGAAATTTGCTTCGGAGAAAAAAACGATGATTTCCACCATTCCGTTTATGAAAAATAACGAGTTTGATTATAGCAAAATCCTCTTCTGGATGGACGAAAAAGAAGCCGAAGAATGGGCGTGGGTGGTCTTCATTCCGATTGTGATTTTCATCGTAACGGCGGTTTCCAATGGGGCAAATATCACCGATGGAATTGATGGTTTGGCGGCGGGGACGAGTGCCGTAATTTTGCTCACTTTGGCATTTTTTGCCTACATTTCTGGGAATATTATTTTTGCCGATTATCTCAATATAATGTTCCTACCGAATATGGGCGAGACTACCATTTTTGCCCTTGCGTTGGTGGGTGCGGTTATCGGATTTTTCTGGTATAATACCTATCCAGCCCAAGTGTTTATGGGCGATACGGGAAGTTTGATGCTCGGCGGAGTGATTGCCGTTTTGGCGATTATTTTGAGGAAAGAAATGCTCATTCCTGTGCTATGCGGAATATTTTTAATAGAAAATCTTTCGGTGATGTTGCAAGTGGCGGTTTTCAAATACAGAAAGAAAAAATACGGCTTGGAATATGCCCAAAACAATAGACTTTTCAAGATGTCGCCGCTGCATCACCATTACCAAAAATCTGGCTACCACGAGAGCAAAATCGTGAATAGAATGATTATCATAGGCGTAATGCTGGCGATTATTTGTTTGATAACTTTGAAAGTCAGATAGAATTTTTTCTATCCAAGGCTTGTATTCAGTAATAATGAAGTTTAATTTTTGAGTAAAAGACATCAAAAAAATCGTAATTTTGTAATAATAAAAATATCAATATGCAGACAATAGAATTCAACCACGAATGGAAAACGAAACTTCTCAATCGTTTTCTTACTTATGTGAAAATCTACTCTACCAGCGACCCAGAAAGCGAGGCTACGCCATCTACACCACAGCAATGGGATATGGCAAAATTATTGTTTGAAGAACTCCAAACGCTTGGTTTAGAAGATGTTTCAATGGACGAACATGGCTATGTGTTTGGCTATGTGCCGTCTAATTTGGAGCAAGACGATGAGCCTACCGTAGGTTTCATTGCCCATTATGATAGTACGCCAGATTTCAATGGTAAGGGTGTTAATCCGCAAGTGTGGCACGACTACAACGGCGGTGATTTGCTTCTTAATAAAGAAACAGGTTTCACGCTTTCGCCGTCTAAATTTGAAACTTTGAAGGATTATGTAGGTCAAACCTTGATTACTACCGATGGAACCACGCTTCTTTCCGCTGATGATAAGGCAGGGATTGCCGAAATCGTTACCGCGGCAGAGTATCTTTTGGCTCACCCAGACATCAAGCACGGGCGAATTGCCGTAGGTTTCAACCCTGATGAAGAAATTGGGCGTGGGGCTCACAAGTTTGATGTGGAAAAATTCGGTGCAGAATGGGCTTATACGATGGACGGCGGTGAAGTAGGCGAGCTGGAATACGAGAATTTCAACGCGGCAGGTGCGGTAGTCAAAATCCACGGACTGAGCGTTCACCCTGGATATTCTTTCGGTAAAATGGTCAATGCAGGGCTATTGGCAGCGGAGTTCATCGGTATGCTACCTGCTAATGAAACGCCTTCTACGACGAGAGGTTATGAAGGGTTTTATCATTTATTAGATGTAACGGCTGATGTTTCCGAGGCAAAACTACAATACATCATTCGCGACCACGATGAAGCAAAATTTGAGGCGAGAAAAACCTTTATGCAAGAGAAAATAAAGGAATTTAATGCCAAGCACGGCGAGGGTACGGCAGAGATAGAAATCAGTGAGCAGTATCGCAATATGAAACAGCAGTTTGAGGGTAAAATGCACATTATAGACATTGCCGAACAAGCGATGAAAGATGCTAATATTGAGCCGAAAATAAAGGCTATCCGTGGTGGTACAGATGGGGCTCAGCTCTCTTATATGGGCTTACCTTGTCCGAATATCTTTGCTGGTGGGCTTAATTTCCACGGCCCTTACGAGTATGTACCGCTAGAAAGTATGGAGAAGGCAGTAAAGGTCATTGTGAATATCGCAAAAGCAGTGAAAAAGAGATAATCAATATTTTTGTATAAATTTCAATTAAAGCAGTGCAAATCTTTATGATTGTACTGCTTTTTATTGTTAATTAAACCATTTGGAGTATTTCAAAAAGCCATTAATAGCCCAATGGGTGGTATAGTATAAGGATTTCAGGGTAGAAAATTTCATAAAATCTTTATATACTAAATATTGGTCTTTTATGATGTTGCTTTTCTTTCGTGATACACTTGCGGAATGCATTCTGTATTTTGCCATTGTCTTTGGAAGGGGCTTTCCTTCGGGGATTTTTTTTAGGAGATTCAGCCACATAATATGGTCTTCGCGTTTGCTTCCTTCTGGGAAATAAAATTTTCCTACTCTTTGGCTATCATACATAGAGCTTAATAGAGATAATCGGCAGGTTTTTAGTAAGTTATGGAAAGTAACGATTTTATCAGCCCTAAAATCATTGATGATAGGTTGCATATTTTCATTACAACGAGCATAGTTGGAAT
>JAUNHO010000018.1:0-4403 GCA_030523905.1 Bergeyella zoohelcum | reverse complement strand
GCAAGTTCTGCGTTTTCTTGTTCCATAAAAGCTACCATTTCTTCAAGGAAATTTGATTCCCAAAAATCATCGGCATCTAGAAAAGTAATATATCTTCCAGAGGCCTTCTCTAATGCTAAATTTCTTGCGTGACCAGCACCACCATTCGTTTTAGATTCTATTAAAATAATTTTATCATTTTGGAAACTTTTAATAATCTCTACGGATTTGTCCTTGGAATTATCATCGGTGATAATCCATTCCCAGTCTGTAAATGTTTGATTAATAACAGATTGAATGGTTTCTGCTAAAAACTTGGAAGAATTATAGCAAGGAGTGATAATGGAAACTTTTGGCATTTTTTAGAAAATTAAAAACGGAGAAGTTTTTTATATGAATTATTTTTTCGCCTTTGAATTTGGTCGCTCGTACTGGCAGCAGGAGTGGAGATTATCATAAGCCGAAGTAGGGGCAATGTACATCTCATTATCATATCCAGCCTCTGCTACTTTTTTTAGGATTTTCTTTCTGTTTGTTTTTTTAGCGTCATAGGTGAAGGAAAGCACTTTGGTTTGCTTGTTCCATTCAGCGGATACCACATCTTTTTCGTTGATGGCTTTCTCTATGGTTTTCTTGCACATACCGCAGTTGCCATAGACTTTGGCAGTCTCCGTTTTAGGATTTTTTATCTGAGCCATTAGGCTTGATGACATCAATATTAAAGCAAAAAAAATACTTGATTTAAGGCTGTTTTTCATCGGGAAATTATTTATTAGACAAAGTTATAAAATATATTTCATCTATAAATAAAAAAAGCAAATTTCCTTATTTTGAAAGAAAATCTGCTTTGTTTTATGGTAAAATCTTTTTTTATAATTGTGTTGCTTCTGTTTGTCCTTGAGGTTGGTTTTGTGCCAATGCAGAGAAATCTTCTGGGTTGATGATTCTTTTTGCAAATCTAAATTTCGGTCCCCAGTATCTATCGCTCAATGGAGAAATCATTACGCCTTTTGAAGTGGAAGAATGTATGAAATGTACCTCTCCGTTTTCGTCTATATTATGTACTATTCCCACATGAGAGATTCTTCCTCTACCTTGTGAAAAGAATACCAAATCTCCTTTTTTTAATTCGCTTCTTGAAACACCTTCGCCCTGTGTAGCTTGTGAAGATGCTACTCTTGGTAAATCCATACCCATTGCAACTCCGAAAACTGAAAGTACAAATGCCGAGCAATCAATACCATTTCTAGACATACCGCCGTATCTGTATGGAGTTCCTAGATAAGACTCTGCCTCTGCCATTAGCTCATCTATTTTCTTTTCAAAAAAGATGGTTTTTTGGATTTCAGCATTTTTATTAACTTTCTCTATGGAAGCCAACGCCATATTGATTTTAGCCGCAGGAGAAACTTCCTTTTTAGTATTGTTATTTATCGTATTTATTGATGCGATTTTGGCATCAGTTTTGTATTTTATAGGTTCAGATACTACATAATTGGACACACAAGATTGCAATGACAAGGTTGCCAAAATTGTAGCCACATAAAACAAAACTCTTTTCTTCATAAACTTAATTTTTACTAATGTTAAAAAGTTTTACGCTCAAAAAGCGAGACAAAATTAAGTATTACAACGCAGGAGAATATTTTATATTAACTAATAAAAGTATTTTTTAACACTTTTTAACACTTTTCAGTCAATTATTAAAATAAATAAACCATAAACCGCCTTATTTCGCTGGTTTATGGTTGTATTTTTTTAAGTTTTTTTAACAAAAATATTAAGGATTTATCTACCTCGTGAATAGTAATTCTCTATATTTTGTCATTGGCCAAAGCTCATCATCTACCATCATTTCTAGGGAGTCGCACGCCTCTCGGATTTCATCAAACAATGGTTTTACATCGTTACAGAAAGCCTCGGCTTGTTTTTGGGAATCAGAAATGGTCTGTGCGGATTTTCTTTCAGCAATCAGCCTATCTACCCCAGATTTTATCTTATGAACATCTTGCGAGATGGCTCTTATCAAATCCATTTGCTCTTTCGCAAGGTCTTTGTACTCCGCATCACCGAAGATTTCTTTTAATCCTTTTACATTCTCTATCAGTCGGTTTTGGTAGTTCAATGCAGCAGGAATGATGTGGTTTCTAGCAATATCTCCTAAAACCTTCGCTTCTATACCGATTACGGTAGAGTATTTTTCTAGTTTTATTTCGTTTCTTGCTTCTATTTCTCTATGGTTGAAAACGCCCAATTCCTCGTAAAGCGAAATGAATTTCGGGTCTAATTCTCGTTTTAGTGCCTCTGGCGTAGTTTTCAGGTTATTAAGCCCTCTTTTTTCAGCTTCTTTCGCCCAGTCTTCGGAGTAGCCATCGCCTTCAAACATTATGTTTTTAGACTGCTTGATGTACTCTCTCAATACATTGAAAATCGCCTCGTCTTTCTTCAAGTTTTTATCTTCAATCAAAGCATCTACTTCTTTTTTGAAGTCTTGAAGCTGTTTTGCTACGATGGTGTTCATTATCGTCATAGCTTCTGCACAGTTTGCCGAAGACCCCACAGCACGGATTTCAAATTTGTTTCCTGTAAAAGCAAACGGCGAGGTTCTGTTTCGGTCGGTATTGTCTAGCAAGATTTCAGGGATTTTTCCTACTACATTTAGTTTTAGTTCGGTTTTTTCCTCTGGTGAAAGTTTGCCATCAGTTACCTTTTCTAGTTCTTCCAAAACGCTATACAGCTGACTTCCGATGAAGACCGAAATAATAGCAGGTGGTGCTTCATTCGCTCCCAATCTGTGGTCGTTACTTGCCGTTGCAATCCCAGCACGGAGCAAGTCTGCGTACTCATAAACCGCCTTGATGGTATTGATGAAGAAAGTCAAGAATTGAAGGTTTTTCTTTGGGTTTTTACCAGGGCTTAATAAGTTTTCGCCTGTGTTGGTAGAAAGCGACCAGTTGTTGTGCTTACCACTACCATTGACCCCTTTGAATGGTTTTTCGTGAAACAAAATATGGAAATGATGCTTATGTGCCACTCTTGCCATAATGTCCATTAATAGAGAGTTGTGATCTACCGCTACATTGGCTTCTTCAAACATTGGGGCAAGTTCAAATTGGTTCGGTGCTACCTCGTTGTGTCTTGTGGTAACAGGGATACCGAGTTTCATACATTCTACCTCCAATTCTTTCATAAAATTCATTACACGCGTAGGGATAGAACCGAAATAATGGTCGTCTAGTTGCTGACCTTTCGCTGGTGAATGCCCTAGCAAACTTCTTCCTGTGAAAATCAAATCAGGGCGAGACTGGTACAATGCGGAATCAATCAAGAAGTACTCTTGCTCCCAGCCTAGTGTAGGCGTTACTTTGGTTACATTTTTATCAAAATACTGCATTACTTGTGTAGAGGCAATATCCACGGCGTTCAATGCACGAAGTAAAGGCGTTTTGTAGTCCAAAGGCTCACCTGTATAGGAGATGAAAATAGAAGGAATACAGAGTGTAGTCCCCATAATAAAAGCTGGTGAGGTAGGGTCCCAAGCGGTATAACCACGGGCTTCAAAGGTATTTCTAATACCGCCATTAGGGAACGAAGACGCATCTGGCTCTTGCTGAATGAGCATTCCGCCGTTGAATCTTTCTATCGCTCTATCGCTTTCTATCGGTGTGAAAAAGCTATCGTGTTTCTCGGCAGTGGTGCCTGTAAGCGGCTGAAACCAGTGGGTGTAGTGCGTTACGCCTTTGCTCATTGCCCAGTCTTTCATCGCTACGGCAATCTGGTCGGCGATGTGGCGAGGCATCTGTGTGCCTTTTTTGATGGCATCATTGATGAAGGAAAACGCTTCTTTGGTCAGATAGGCTCTCATTTTCTCTACCGAAAAGACATTTTCGCAGAATAATTCGGATAGTTTTTTAGGAATTTCTACGGCATTAGATTGTCTATAATCTCTGAATGGCAATTCTGCCAATGCCTTAAATCTAAGTGTTGACATTTTTTGTTTATTTTTTTTATGATGCAAATTTATATCAAATTTTAATACAAAAATCATTTTACCCCTAAAATTTTTAGGGTTGATGTTTATTTTATCTATTTTTAACCAGATTCACCCTTGGAATAAATAGGTTTATTATTGTGAAATGTTAATATATAAAAAAGATTTAGCGTGGTGTTTTTTGAAATAAAATATATAGAGATACCTGTCATTTCATTAAAATTTAGTATCTTTGTCCGTCATTAATTATAATCAACAATTAAAATATATAATTTATGGCAACAAACTTACGCGCACGCGAAACCACCGAAGCCATCGAGAGGCTTTATGTTACAATGCGACATCTTTTTTATAGAGGTTTTTTCAAGCCTGGTGGTGTTTCTGGCGAAAGCCTTCGTAATCTTTTGATGACAATTTCCCCCGAGATTTACGG
>JAUNHO010000327.1 GCA_030523905.1 Bergeyella zoohelcum | reverse complement strand
AAAAAATTGAATTAAAAATGTTCCGAATTATATCTGGTAAATGGAAAGCCAAAAAGATTTCTGCACCAAAATATTTTGAGGTAAGACCCACCACGGATTTTGCCAAAGAGGCGTTGTTTAGCATCATCAATAACCGCTATGATGTAGAATTTTGTTCCGTGCTAGACCTTTTTGCTGGGATTGGCTCTATTTCCTTGGAGTTTGCATCGCGAGAATGTCAAGATATTACTTCCGTAGAAATGAACCCAAAACATTGCGGATTTATCAATACTACAGCGTCAGAATTAGGAATGTCATTACAAATCAATGTACAAAAGGCAGATGTGTATGATTGGCTGAAAAAAATAGAAACAAAAAACAATATGATATTATTTTCTCTGATGCTCCATTTGAAACCGAGGAAAATAAATATAATGAATTGATAAATTTGGTATTAACTAATGATTTTTTGAAGGACAACGGAACTCTAATCGTAGAACACCAAAGCCGTATGAAGCTCTCTCACCCAAATCTTTTGGAGACTAGAAAATACGGCAATGTAAGTTTTTCATTCTTTGAAAAGAATATCAATTCCGAAGATTAAAATTGTTGGCAAACTGCTGTAAATCAGGAAAAAAATCATTGTAATAATCTTGCAATGATTTTTTATTATCCATAAATATCTGAAAAACAGGCGTTTCTTTATCAAGATATTGAGCCTTATTGAGAATATGTTGCAGAGAGTATTTCATTCCCCAATCGTGGCGGTAGTTGTACAGCCAGTTATCGGTTTTCATTTTTGGTAAAATATTTTTCAGCGATATAGGTAGCCATTCCCAATGATTTTCTAGGGCAGAATAAACTTTTTCAGAATGCAGTTTCCATTCGGTTTCGGATTTTATTTTGGGGTCATTTGCCAAAAAATAATCCATCACCACATCTACAAAAGCCCCCGAGTAGAGCCTTGCCACAGGCTGAAAAATCTTTTTAGCCTCACGAAAAACAGGGTGAGCATCGGTAAATTCATCAATGGCTTTATGGAGATAGATGCCTTTTTGTATTTCGGGAGGATAGGGGAGTTTCTCTTTGTTTTTTAGAAAATCTTCTATGAGATTCCCCACGATTTGCTCCTCCGAAAAGGATAAAAAAGAATGAGCGAGGTAGTTCATATTTTGGAATGTGATATTAAAATAATCTTTCGTGAAACTCTTCTATTTTACTGATTTCCACAATGTTAATGCCGTATTTTCGTTTTGGGATTTTATTAAGACTGGAAATAAAAATCTTCTCATAGCCTAGTTTTTCGGCTTCGGTAATGCGGTGTTCTATCTGTGGCACGGGGCGTATCTCTCCACTCAGACCAATCTCCCCTGCGAAGCAATATTTTTCCGAAATGGCAATATCTTCGTTGGAGGAAAGAATAGAGGTGATGACCGCCAAATCCAGTGCTGGGTCATCGGTTTTTATTCCACCTGTGATGTTGAGAAAGACATCTTTTGCCCCAAGCTGAAACCCTGCTCGTTTCTCCAAAACGGCGAGTAGCATATT
>JAUNHO010000017.1 GCA_030523905.1 Bergeyella zoohelcum | reverse complement strand
TTCCTAAAACATAAGTTCTTTGATAAGCATTAAATTTACCTTTATAATAATTTACATGCCCGACTTGACTACCATTACCAGAAATTAAAATTGCTTCCATATCAAAGGCATAAGAATTAATTCTGTAAGGTTCTTCATTGCATGTAAAAAATGGATACACACCATCTTTTTCGGCTGCATTTGCATTGAGTTTTCCTGTTTTAATTTCCGCCACCTCGCCGAGTTGTTTCCACTCCACTTTTTCTCCGTTTAATAGTTTTTGTATGTAGGTCATTTTTAATGATTAATGTTAAGATTCCTCGCTATGCGTTCAGAATGATAAAGTTTGAAAATAGATTCATTAAATAATTGATAAAGCCTTAAATGCAAAGGATTGGTAATCAGTTCTTCGTGTAGTTTTAGTATTCTTTGGTCATTTCTTACGGCTGGACCTGTTTGGGCAAGTTTTGGTTCTATTTGGTGGATTTTTTCAGTCGTTTCATTAATTAACGGAAGAAAATACTCAAAAGGAATGCCTTGTTGGTCGGCGATTTCCTTTGCTATACTAAAAAGATGATTGGTAAAATTGCAAGAAAAGACCGCCGTAAGGTGAATGTACTTGCGTTTTTCGTAATCTGCAAGTGTTACTTTGCTAGAAATACGCTCGGCAAGGTGTTTTAGAAGCTCTGTATCTGTATTATTTTCAGCTTCAATGAAAAACGGAATGTCTTTGTAATTTAATTTTTTATTTTTAGAGAAAGTTTGAAGCGGATAAAAGGAAGCCTTGCGGTAATTGCCCTGCAAAACCTCTTTCGGAAGCGAGCCAGAGGTGTGTGCGACCAAAACTTTATCGTCTTTAATTAAATTTGAAACTTCCGCAACGGCAGAATCGCTCACGCAGATAAGATATAAATCTGCTTGGTCTAGTTTCTCGGTAGAATAGGGGAGATTTAGCTCGTTGGAGAGGTTTTTCAGAGCGTTTTCATTCCTTCCGAAGACTTGTTTAATGGGGATTTGCCGTTCTGTAAAGGCTTTTGCCAAGTGATAAGCCACATTCCCCGAGCCTATAATGATGATTTCCATAAGATAAAAGCAAATAAAAAACATTGGCACTGGGTACCAATGTTTAGTAGTGTTTAGAGATTGTTATAAAGTTCCTCCACCTTGTCCCAGTTGATCACCTCAAAGAAAGCGGTTACATAATCTGGTCTTCTATTCTGATAATTAAGGTAATAGGCGTGTTCCCAAACATCTAGCCCAAGGAAAGGAGGATTGCCACAGCCTACGCCGTCCATAAGCGGGTTGTCTTGGTTTGCAGAAGAGCAAACGCTAAGGCTACCATCATTTTTCTTGCAAACCCAAGCCCAGCCAGAGCCAAATCTGGTCTTCGCTGCATTAGAAAACTCTTCTTTTAGTTTGTCAAACCCACCGAAATTTTCTATCGCTTTCGCTACATTGCCCACAGGTGTTTTGCTACTGCCAGGCGTGAGGATTTGCCAGAATAGAGAGTGGTTGTAATGCCCACCGCCGTTGTTTCTCACCGCTGGTTTATCCGCACCGAGTTTGCAGATTTCCTCTATGCTTTTCCCCTCTAAATCTGTCCCTGCGATAGCGTTGTTCAGATTATCTACATACGCCTGATGGTGTTTGGTATGGTGGATTTCCATTGTTCTAGCGTCAATCACAGGTTCTAGTGCCTCGTACGCATATCCTAATTTTGGTAATTCAAATGCCATAATAAAAACTTTTTTTGATTTTCGCCAAAGTTAATGATTTTTTTTGAATTTGATGATTTGATAGAAATAAGTTGCCCTAATCTTAATTTGAAGTCTAGAATAATACCTATTTTTGCAAAGCGAAACATAATTTGCAATAAAATATGCTAGAAAAAAAGGAACACATATATGAGAAAGCCGTTTTGGTAGGCTTAATCACAAGGGAACAAGACGAGGACAAACTCACGGAATATCTAGACGAATTGGAGTTCCTCGCCTATACGGCTGGGGCTACGGTGGAGAAAAGATTTACCCAAAAAATGTCTCAACCCGATTCCAGAACCTTTGTAGGGAAAGGAAAAATGGAGGAAATCCGAGATTTTGTAAAGGAAAACGAAATCGGAACGGTGATTTTTGATGATGAACTTTCGCCCTCTCAACTTAAAAATTTGGAGCGAGAAATGGAAGTGAAAATCCTAGACAGAACCAACCTAATTTTGGATATTTTCGCCCAAAGAGCTCAGACTTCCTACGCCAGAACACAAGTGGAACTCGCCCAGTATGAGTACCTTTTGCCACGACTTACCAGAATGTGGACGCACTTGGAGAGACAACGAGGGGGAATAGGTATGCGAGGGCCTGGGGAAACGGAAATTGAAACCGACCGCCGTATTATCCGCGATAGAATTTCCTTGCTCAAAGACAAACTCAAAACCATTGATAAACAAATGGCGACACAAAGAAACAACCGCGGAAAGATGGTTCGTGTGGCTCTTGTGGGCTATACCAATGTGGGAAAATCTACGCTGATGAACGCCCTCTCTAAGTCCGAGGTTTTTGCCGAAAATAAACTTTTTGCCACTTTGGATACCACTGTGCGTAAAGTGGTTATAGGAAATTTACCGTTTCTTTTAACCGATACGGTTGGGTTTATCCGAAAACTTCCTACGCAACTGGTGGAAAGCTTCAAATCTACTCTTGATGAGGTTCGTGAGGCGGATTTGCTCATTCACACCGTGGATATTTCGCACGAGAGTTTTGAAGACCATATAGAGTCCGTGAATCAGATTTTGCAAGAGATAGATGCCCACCAAAAGCCAATGATAATGGTCTTTAACAAGATAGATGATTTCTCCTACGAGAAAAAAGATGAAGACGACCTAACCCCTGCCACCAAAAAGAACATTTCCCTAGAAGAATGGAAAAAAACTTGGATGGCAAAGAGCAAATTTCCTACGGTTTTCATCTCGGCACTTACGAAGGAAAACTTCCCCGAAATGAAAAAACTCATCTACGATGAGGTGCATAAAATCCATATTTCAAGATTTCCGTATAATGATTTCTTGTTTGAGTATTTTGAGGAGGAGGATTGAAAAAAAGAGGCTGTCCGAAGTGGATAGCCTCTTTTTAGAATGTTTTAGTATTGCGTTCCAAATCATTTTGCTAGCTTTAATAATAATAGAAGCGAGTGGTGCAATATATTTTATAATTTTTTGTACAGTTTCAATAAAGCTGTTTTCGGTTTTTCTTTCAGTGGCATCTTTATAGCTTGTGGTTTTATTACTTGAAATTATCAATAACAACCCTCAATATCTCCTTGTCAATTTTCATTATTAACAATATTTTTTATCTATTCAGTCAATGTTGCAGATTGAAGGTTGATAGTAGGTTATAAAAACTTATCCCCATTTGGCTTTGGAAAGAAATCATTTCCTTATTTTTGTGTTTTGTTTTTATAAGATTTTGTAGAGAAAAAATGTCAGATATTATCCAACTTTTGCCAGATTATGTAGCCAACCAAATTGCCGCTGGGGAGGTAGTCCAGAGACCTGCTTCCATAGTGAAAGAATTGCTGGAAAACGCCATAGATGCCCAAGCGACCAAGGTGGAACTCATTGTGCGTGAGGCAGGTAAGAATCTAGTACAAGTGGTAGATAATGGCATAGGAATGTCCGAAACCGATGCCCGTATGGCGTTTGAAAGACACGCTACTTCCAAAATCCGAGATACGGAAGACATTTTTAGTATCTCTACCAAGGGCTTTCGTGGGGAGGCTTTGGCGTCTATCGCTGCGGTGGCACAGGTAGAGCTGAAAACCAAAAAAAAAGACGCTCCTGCGGGAACGAATATCTATATAGAAGGGGGCGAATTGCAATTTCAAGAGCCGATACAAACCACTGAAGGGGCTAATTTTTCCGTGAAAAATTTATTCTACAATGTCCCTGCAAGACGAAAATTTTTGAAAAATAATAATGTAGAATTTCGCCATATTATAGATGAATTTCAGCGTGTTGCACTTGCTCATCCTAGTATAGAGTTTGATTTGTTTCATAACGATGAAATTATTTTCAAACTTCGTAAAGGTACGCCAATGCAACGGATTATTGAGATTTTTGGCAGAAAATTACAGCCACTTTTAGTACCGATAAAAGAGGATTTGGATTGGATAAAACTAGATGGTTACATTGCCAAACCTGAAGGGGCGAAAAAAACAAGAGGTGAGCAATTCTTTTTTGCCAACAATCGTTTTTTCAAAAGTCCGTATCTTAATAAAGCCATTCAGGAGGCGTTCGAGGGGCTTCTTTTACCAGGTTATACGCCATCGTTTTTTCTGTTTTTGGAGATAGACCCGCAGAAAATAGATGTGAATATCCACCCACAGAAAACAGAAATCAAGTTTGAAGACGAGGCTCTTATTTTCGCTTTACTTCGCTCCACGATAAAGAAGGCGTTGGGGATTTATAACATTGCCCCAAGTTTGGATTTTGACCGAAACCCAGCAATGGACGATTTTTTATCCGCCCCAAAACCTACGCCGTCTGCTATGGGAAGTGCGATGAATCTTTCCCCAAGCCGTGCCAATCAGCCTATTTCGGTGGATAGGGATTTCAATCCTTTCAAGGTAGAGGGAACGCCTACGGCAAAGGAAATCGTGAATCTTCAGCAGATGTACAATGATAATATCGCTACCGAGCCTTCCAAAATTAATCTTTTTGAAGATGAAGATTTTGAAGAAGATTTAATGAGATTGCCCAATGGTTATTGGCTCTTTAATAAAGGCGAAAATACCCTGATGATAGACCCTGGAAGAATGTATAGACTGGTTTTGATGGATAAAAATAAAGGTAAAAAACAGACCTCCGAAAGCCAATCGCTATTGTTTTCGCTGGAATATCATCTTACAGAAATAGAGAAAAATAAGTATAAATCCATCAAGAAATTTTTGCCAAATCTAGGCTTTGATATATCTTTGGCGGAAGACAATCTCCTACGAATTGAAGCCATACCCGAAGGGCTAAAAGACTCGCAGGTTATCAAGTTTTTAGAGCATATTTTTGAGGTGCTAGACTACCGAACCGAGGAAGATTTTATGGCGTTTTATAACGAACAATGGACGAAAATCCACAGCAAATCTCGTTTTGATTTTCTCTATAAATACGAAGTGGAGCAACTCCTAAAAGACTTCACAGCCATAGGTTTTCCGCAGTATATGCCAAATGGAAAAAAATGCTATATGGAACTCCCATTGGAGGAACTTAAAAATAAATTTTAGAAAAAATGTTTGCAAATATCCCACCCGTTACACGGAATATCATTATTCTTAATGTTGTTATTTATCTGGTTTCCAATTTTTTATTCAGTGGATACCTTTACGATATTTTATCAGCGTATTATCCGTTTTCGCCCAATTTCAAATCGTGGCAAGTGCTTACCCATATGTTTATGCACTCGCCTCTGTCTGGTGGAGTAGGGCTTACGCATATTTTGTTTAATATGCTCACGCTGTGGAGTTTTGGCCCAGTGCTTGAACGCTTTTTGGCAGAAAAAAGATTCGTGATTCTTTATTTTGCGAGTGGTTTGGGAGCGTTTTTATTGTTTAATATTTGGAATTTTATTCAAATTCAAGGGCTTGTTTCCGAAATTGATGCTGCTGGGCTTGATGTCTCCGAGATTTTCCGAAAATCAGCGATGGATTATCACGGCGACCAGAGCATCTTCCAAAATCCATTGGCGTTAGAACTTGGGCAGATGCTGAATGCCAAAATGCTCGGTGCGTCTGGGGCGATTTTTGGGGTCGTGGCGGCTTTTTCTACGCTATTTCCAAATGCTAAACTGATGTTTATGTTCGTGCCTTTTCCTGTCAAAGCGAAATATCTTTTGCCTATTATTATCCTCATTTCACTTTATCTAGGTTTCAGCGGAAAGATGGGAGATATAGCCCACTTTGCCCATATTGGTGGGGCTTTGGTAGGTTTTTTACTCGCTAAATATTGGAAGAAAGGCAAGATGATGTACCATCTATAAGCCGAGCATCGGGGTAAGGAAATCCTTTTCGCCATTGCCTCTCGCTGGGGAATATTCTCTTCCGTAGAGTATGATTTGGATGTGGAGTTTGTTCCACTTGTCTTTTGGGAAGATTTTTTTTGCGTCTTTCTCCGTCTGAACCACATTTTTACCAGAGGTCATTTTCCATTGCGTGAGTAGCCTATGGATATGCGTATCCACAGGAAAAGCAGGGAAACCGAAGGCTTGGCTCATCACTACCGAAGCCGTCTTATGCCCTACACCAGGCAAGGCTTCCAGTTCTTCGTAGGTCTGCGGAACTATGCCATTATGCCTTTCCACAAGGAGTTCTGCCATTGCTTTTAGGTTTTTCGCCTTGGAGTTAGATAACCCCACTTCCTTAATGAGTTCCTTTATTTCGGCGACTTCCAATTTTGCCATTTTTTCTGGCGTTCCACCTTTACTGAAAAGTTTCGGTGTGATTTGATTCACCTTCTTATCCGTCGTTTGTGCCGAGAGAGCCACAGCTACCAAAAGCGTGTATTCATCGGTATGGTCTAGCGGTATTGGCGGATTAGGATATAGTTTTTCCAGCTCTTCTATGATGATTTCTGCCCGTTGCTTTTTAGTCATATTTTCACTAATTTTGGGCAAAATTAAACAATATGTTGAAAGTAGGAGAATTTTTACCTCAATTTGAAGGCATTAACCAAGACGGAAAAACGATAAAATCCGAAGCATTGAAGGGACAAAAACTGGTGATTTTCTTTTATCCCAAAGCCAATACGCCTGGCTGTACGGCGGAGGCGTGTAACCTGTCCGACAATATTTTGGAACTAAAAAAGGCAGGTTATACTTTGCTCGGAATAAGTGCGGATTCTGTGGAAAAACAAAAGAAATTCCACGATAAATTTTCCTTCAAATATGATTTAATTGCCGATGAAAGCAGAGTAATTTGCGAACAATTCGGAGTCTGGCAACTGAAAAAATTTATGGGCAAAGAGTTTATGGGAATCGTCCGAACGACCTTTATTTTTGATGAAAACGCCATCTGCACACGCGTCATCGAAAAAGTAAAAACAAAGGAAGCTGCTACCCAAATTTTGTCGGAAGACTAACTATATCATTGCGAGATATTCCACGCCGTGAGACTCTTCGCTATTGTTTGTAGAAAAATTTCGGTGAAAGTCTTCGTATTCCTCGTTATATGCTCGTTCTTTTTGTTGTTTTTTCAAGGATAAGAAGCCTATTGTAGCAAAAAAGCCAAGGCTTGTAGCCAATAAAACACTGATTTCTTTTTTCATTTAATTGATTTTAAGATTTTATACTATCTTGTTAATATCAAATAGTATTCCTTTTTTATTTTAGAAATTTTAATTTTTTGTTAAAATTTTTTTTAACTTTGGGCAAAATCAAAATAATGAAACTAAAATCACTAATTGTATCCGCAGGAGCAATGTTTTTAGCCTCTTGCACCAGTCAGAAAATGGTAGAAAATAATACGCAAAAGTATCCAGAAACGAAAAAAGTGAATCATACGGATACCTATTTTGGGCAATCTATTGCAGACCCATATCGTTGGTTGGAAGACGACCGAGCAGAAGACACGAAGGCTTGGGTGAAAGAGCAAAATGTATTGACAAACAGTTACTTGTCTAAAATTCCATTCCGTGAGGAGATAAGACAACAGCTGAAAAATATTTGGAATTACGAGAGAATAGGTTCGCCTTTCAAGGAGGGAGATTATACCTATTTCTATAAAAACGATGGTCTCCAAGCGCAGTCGGTTTTGTATAGAACGGACAAGAATGGAAAAACAGAGGTTTTCCTTGACCCAAACCAATTTTCCAAAGATGGAACCACCTCTTTGGCAGGGGTTTCTTTCAATAAAAAAGGTAATTTGGTAGCATACTCCATCTCCGAAGGCGGTTCCGATTGGAATAAAATCATCATAATGGATGTAGCTACGAAAAAAATCCTTGATGAGCCTATCGTGGCGAAGTTCAGTGGGGCAACTTGGCTAGGCGATAGCGGTTTTTATTACTCTAAGTACGACCAGCCAAAGGACGGAAGTATGCTTTCAGGAATGACCGATATGCACAAGGTTTATTTCCATAAACTCGGGACAAAAGCCTCCGAAGACCAGCTTGTAAAAGGAAGTGCAGATTTCAAAAGAAGATATATGACGATGGGGATTTCTAATGATGAAAGATTTCTAATCCTCAATGCGGCGAATGCTACCAGCGGTAATGAACTTTACATTAAAGACTTTTATGTAAAAGGCTCGGATTTTGTGCCAATTCAGTTGGGGTATGATTACAATACCGATGTGGTGGATACCAAAGGCGATTTCATCTATTTGCTTACGGATAAAAACGCTCCGAATAATAAGTTGGTGAAATTCCATATCAGTAAACCGAATGAATGGATAGAGGTGATTCCAGAGACGGAAAATGTGCTGTCAGTCTCTACCGCAGGAGGTTATATTTTCGCAAAATATACGAAAGATGCGGTGTCTTTCATCCAGCAAAAAGATTACGATGGCAAACTTATCCGTGAGATTTCCCTACCAGGTAAAGGCTCTGCGAATGGCTTTGGCGGAAAGGAAAAAGATAAGGAAGTTTATTATTCTTTTACCAATTATATCACTCCTGCTACGACTTTCAAACTGAATTTAGAAAGCGGGAAATCAGAGGTTTATCAGAAGCCTAATGTGAAATTCAATCCAGAGAATTATGTTTCCGAGCAGGTGTTTTTTACCTCAAAAGACGGAACAAAAGTCCCAATGATGATTTCCTACAAAAAAGGTTTGAAGAAAGATGGTAAAAACCCTACGATTTTGTACTCTTATGGAGGGTTTAACATTAGCCTAAATCCTGCATTCTCTGTGGTGAATGCCATTTGGATGGAAAACGGAGGAATTTATGCCGTGCCGAATATCCGTGGCGGTGGGGAATATGGCAGAAAATGGCACGATGCAGGTACGAAAATGCAAAAGAAAAATGTATTTAATGACTTCATTGCTGCAGGTGAATATTTACAGAAAAATGGCTATACTTCCCCTGAATATATGGCACTTTCTGGGCGTTCTAATGGTGGGCTTCTCGTAGGTGCAACGATGACGATGCGTCCTGACCTTGCCAAAGTAGCCTTCCCAGGTGTAGGTGTTTTGGATATGCTAAGGTATAATAAATTCACCGCAGGAGCAGGCTGGGCGTACGACTATGGAACGGCGGAAGATAGCAAAGAAATGTTTGAATATCTAAAATCTTACTCGCCTGTGCATAATGTGAAAAAAGGTACTTGCTACCCTTCTACTATGGTCATTACCAGCGACCACGATGATAGAGTAGTCCCTGCACATTCCTTCAAATTTGGGGCAGAATTGCAAGAAAAACAAACTTGTAAAAACCCTACTTTGATAAGAATAGAAGTGAATGCAGGACACGGAGCAGGGCGTTCTACCGACCAAGTCATCGGTGAAAATGCAGACCTGATGAGTTTCGCTCTCTACGAAATGGGCATAAGAAACTTGAAGAAATAAATAGATAAAGAGTTTGGTAGAGAAATCTGCCAAACTTTTTTATTCTAAACGCGTCTTGCCATTTCCATTTTATACGCCATAAGGCTAGAGATATTAGAGGCTTTATACACTGCCATTTCGGCTTTTTCTCCCACGAAAAGTTCTTCCACGGTTTCTGTCCATACTTTTAGCCAGTGTTCAAAATGGTATTTCTCCATTGGGACTTGTGCATTGATGGGGAAATGCTCTGCCATTGGGTTGCCCTTGTAGGTCGCTTTCCCGAAAAGTAGAGACTCCCAGAATCTGTACATTTTCGGTAGGTGGTGGCTCCAATCGGTTTTGGCAATATCATTGAAGAAAAATCCGATGGTATCGTCTTTTTGTATTTTATCGTAAAAAGTATTCACGAGAAGCTCTATGTCTTCTCTGGTTTCTAGTGTTCTCATACGGCAAAGTTATAGGTTTTTCAGATTAGGAAATTATGATTTTAGTCATTAGTAAATAAAAAATATCTTTGCAGAATTAAAAATAAAAAATGTCCGTAGATGTACTTCAAAGATTTTTGCCCTCGGAGGCTTGTGTGCCTTTTCTGAAAAAATGGTTTGGTAATTATCCTATCCATATTAAAATAAAGAAGGAGCGAAATAGTAAGTTGGGCGATTATAGAAAAATGCCCAATAAAACCCACCAAATTACGCTGAATGCTACATTGGTTCCGCAGTTGTTTTTCTTTGTTCTCACGCACGAGTTGGCTCATCTTTTAGCCTTTGAAATCTATGGGCGTGGCATACTTCCGCACGGCAAAGAATGGAAGCAGACCTACCGAGAGATGCTCTTGGAAAGTATTTCTGTTTATGAAACTAGTTTGCAACCTTTAATCCTAAAATTTGCAAAATCTCCAAAGGCGAATTTTATGGCAAGTCCAGATTTGGTGAGATATTTCTATGGCGAAACAATGGCGGAGAACCAAGTGTTTATAGAAGATTTACCCACGCAAAGTTCTTTCGTTTATAATGGAAAAAGATACATTTTACTGGGTAAAAAACATCGGCATTATCTTTGTGAAAGTACCGAAAATGGCAGAAAATATCTTTTCAAAAGTTTGGCAAGAGTAGAAAAGATGGGTTAGGTGCAATTAAATTTATTATTTTCAATAAAAATTCTGTACTTTTGGCAAGATAATTTCTAAAAAATTCACAAATGTTGGTAAAAGTTTATGGGAGTGCTATCCACGGCGTTTCGGCACAAATTATTACAATAGAGGTCAATGTCGCGTCTGGTGGCGTGGGCTATCATCTAGTGGGTTTGCCAGACAATGCCATCAAGGAGAGTAGTTATAGAATTTCCGCTGCTCTCAAAAATGTAGGCTATGGTATTCCTGGTAAGAAAGTAACTATCAATATGGCTCCTGCTGACCTTCGCAAAGAGGGTTCGGCGTATGATTTGAGCATTGCCTTGGGGATTTTATCAGCATCACAACAGATACAAGCCGAGAATATTGGCGATTATATCATAATGGGGGAACTCTCATTAGATGGCGGACTTCAACCGATAAAAGGCGTTCTACCGATTGCCATCAAGGCGAGAGAAGAGGGCTTTAAGGGGATTATTCTCCCGAAACAAAATACCAAAGAAGCCGCGATTGTGAATAACCTTGATGTTTATGGTGTGGAAAACATCAGCGAGGTAATTGATTTTTTTGATAAAAAGATTCCGCTTCATAAAACAGAAATTGATACACGAAAGGAGTTTCAGGAGAAAATCAACCATTTTCCGTTTGATTTTTCCGAGGTGAAAGGTCAGGAAACAGCCAAAAGAGCAATGGAAGTGGCGGCAGCAGGAGGGCATAACATCATCTTGATAGGCCCACCAGGTAGCGGAAAAACGATGCTCGCAAAACGCATACCGAGTATCTTGCCACCGCTCACATTACGCGAGGCATTGGAGACCACCAAAATCCATTCTGTCGCTGGGAAAATGGGGGCAGAGACCTCTCTGATGACGGTTCGCCCTTTCCGAAATCCGCATCATACTATTTCAGATGTGGCACTAGTGGGAGGAGGTAGTTATCCGCAACCTGGCGAAATTTCATTGGCTCACAACGGCGTTTTATTCCTTGATGAAATGCCAGAATTTAAGAGAACCGTACTGGAAGTAATGAGACAACCATTGGAAGACCGAGTTGTAACGATTTCAAGGTCAAGATTTACGGTAGATTATCCAGCGAGTTTTATGCTAGTGGCAAGTATGAACCCTAGCCCAAGCGGTTATTTCCCTGATGACCCCAATAATACCTCTTCTCCTACCGAAATGCAACGCTATATGAACAAACTTTCGGGGCCACTTTTGGATAGAATAGATATTCATATAGAGGTT
>JAUNHO010000326.1:750-1546 GCA_030523905.1 Bergeyella zoohelcum | reverse complement strand
AAAGCGTCATTCAAATTTGAGTGACGCTTTTTTTGTTTTATTCTTCATCAATTAAGGTTATGTTCCAAAGTTAGTGATGTGTGTTTATAATTTGTTTTAGAGTTTGATAATTAAAATGAAAACAAAAATAATTTTAGTTTATAAAGACCTTGAAGGCAATATTGCGGAAGAGTCAATTTGGGCAGAAAAGTTAGAAAATGGATATTATAGAGTTGATAATATACCTTTTTATGCACCTAATTTAGCATATAATGATATAATAGATACTGAAGAAGACAATGGAATTTTATATTTTGATGGTTTAGTAGAAAGTTCAAGGCATTCTACTATTCAGATTGTTTTTTTTCAAGAGACCGAAATAGAAAAAGTTTTATTTGAATTAGAAAATTTAGGTTGTAAATGGGAAGGAATGAATAATCAGTTATATTATTCCGTAGATGTTTCGCCTGAAATTAACTACTTGACTATTAAACAAATTTTAGATAAACACTATGCAAAAGGTATATTAGATTATAAAGAAGCTTGTTTATCCTAATATGATAAAGTAATGAAAATACAAATAACAAAAGGAGAATATAAAACTATCTTGAAATATATAACTATGCCAATAGATATAATATTTTTTGAAAGGGTAAAGGAAGGCTATCTACAAGGAAATAAGGAACTTTTTGAAGAAATACTAGATAAATTATCCGTTATATATGATAAAGAATAAATTCGGTCGTGTCTCAAAGTTAGTGATATGCTTTTACAAAATATTTTAAGTATTTATAATGCCAACGGCAACCCTACCCAT
>JAUNHO010000326.1:310-740 GCA_030523905.1 Bergeyella zoohelcum | reverse complement strand
AAGGGCTTCCGCTCTATGCTTTGGGACGAGGAAAATAGGTTAAGGGGTATTAACGACAATGGTAAGTTGCACCTTTACACCTACGGTTTTAGATTTTCGGACATTTCATTTTTGGGATTATAGAAGAAATAAAAAATAATTTCAAATAACAAACAAAAACCACCGCTCTTTATTTTAAGGGTGGTGGTTTCTTATTAAAAGATATATGATTTTGGTTGGAAATTAATAAACAGAACAATCTTTTATGCTGATATTTTTGAGATTGATTTCCTTATCATTAAGTATTATTTTTATGGATGGAAAAATCCCGTTAAGGCAATGAGCTTGTGTTTCTTTGAAATTTCCATCTTCGGCAATAATACTAATTCCATTGCCTGAAATTTCATAATTATTTTCTGAAAACGAAAAATTATTTAGTTCAAAAGTTTTT
>JAUNHO010000326.1:0-300 GCA_030523905.1 Bergeyella zoohelcum | reverse complement strand
TTCCTGTTTGAGATTGCGTATCAAAAGTAATAATAGGCATATCATTTTGCTTGAAGACTACTTCGTTCTCATTTTTAGTTTCAGGCTGTGGCTGTATTTTAGCACTGATGTGGTCTTGCGAAGAGATAGAGACCGCCATACTATCTGCTATGTGTTTTTGTGGTTGTTCAGTACCAAGAGAAGTAGTGTTTTCTTTTTTACAAGATACGATGGAGATGGCGATACATAAGGTATACAGGTATTTTTTCATTTGGATAAATATTTTTAAAGATAATGATATTATTTTTTACAAAGATATGA
>JAUNHO010000325.1 GCA_030523905.1 Bergeyella zoohelcum | reverse complement strand
CGTTCAGCTCGGTAGGAATCCACATTCCGCCGTATTCCTGTGCAAACGCCATCACCACAGGAAGCAGAGCTGATAGTAAAACGCTTTTTCTTATCATTTTTTATAATTTTTTGGTTAAAATCTACATTTTATTGAATTGCATTATTTCCAAATCAAATTCTTTGGAGGCAACCAGTAAATGGTCAAAAATATCCGCCTGAATTTGCTCATAATTGACCCAAGTAGAGTCGTTGGTAAAGCAATACAACTCCAACGGCATCCCCTGCGGTGTGTTTTCCAGCTGGCGAACCATTAGATGTTCATTTTGCTTGATGTTTTTATTGGCTTTCAGATAATTCAATACATAAATCCTAAAAACCCCAATATTAGTAAGTTGCTGCCCATTGATGAGCATCTCGCCATTGGTCAGTTGTTTTCGGTTTTCAAAGACTTCAGTCCGTTTAGAATCTAGATAATCCTTCACCAAATTGATTTTAGAAAGTTTATTATAATGCTCTTCGTCTAAAAACTGAAAGGACTTGATATTGAAATAAATAGAACGCTTGATTCGTCTGGTATTTTTCTCAAAAATCACCTGTACATTTTTGATTTCAGTGGAAAGCAAATCGTAGGTCGGTATGGTGGAAATGGTTTTATCAAAATTCTCTATTTTGGTGGTTATTAGGCTGATTTCCTTTATATTACCTTCCAAATTATACTTGGGAATGTTAATCATATCGCCTACTTTCAGGTTTTTGGAAGTCGCCACATGGATACCCGTCATAAAGCCTAAAATAGTATCTCTGAACACCAAGACCAGCACCGCCGTAATTGCCCCGATACTTCCTAAAATAGTGGTGCTTTTAATGCCAAATAACACACTGATAACCACCAAAGTAAAGATAAAAATACCGATACTTTTTAGGGTTTGGCTCAGAGCGTTCATCGCTACAATTCGGTAGTAATCTTTCTTGTAGAGGTAATAATTTTCCACCGCTTTGAGGAAACGAAACGCCAAATTTCCAATAGTGATAACCACCGCAGTATTGAGAATAGTCTCAAAAAATGCAAAAGTCTCTGGGTGGCGATATTGAAACAACGCACGAATAGCTAGTTCTGCAAACAAAAGCGTAATAAAATGGACAATAGAATGACTCATTTTAGAAGTATGAAACGCCTTCGGAATAGGGAATTTTTCCTCATTAGAAAATCGGCTGAGAATCATTTGGGCTAAAAATTTCAGCGTAAAATCTATAAACAATAAAATACCAGCCAATAACAAACATTTCACAAATACCAGCACCAGCCACTCCTCCGAAATATTATTGAGAAGATAATTATGAATATTATTGCTTATTTGGTATAGAAAATCCTCGGTTTGTTGTATTTCTTCTTTCATATCCTCGCAAAAATAGAAAATAAAATTTGGTTTTTGGCGAAAAATGATTAAATTTAACCAATTTTATAACTTTATTTAGATGAATTCAGAGATTGTATCGGCTATCATCAGTATTATTTGTTTGGTGGTGGGGCTTTTAGGGACTTTTTTACCCGTTTTACCAGGACTTTTGCT